>CAYTDY010000227.1:0-4064 GCA_964436665.1 uncultured Desulfobacteraceae bacterium | reverse complement strand
TGAACCGACAAATCACCTTGATCTTATATCATCAGAAATTTTAATAGATTCCTTATCTGACTACAGAGGCACCCTGATCTTTGTCTCTCATAACCAGTCCTTTGTCAACAGGCTGGCCACAAAGATCTGGGACATAAAAGGGAAAGGAATCGAAGAATATCCAGGCAATCTCAATGAATATTATGATCACTTAGAAAGAATTCCTAAAATTACGCCTACAGGCCCTGACAAGAAACAGATTCAGGTATCATCCTTTAAAGATAAAACAACTCGAAAGGTAAAAAAAAGAGAAGAGGCTGAAAAACGGAGGCTGATTAGGGCCACCCTTAAACCTATTCAGGACAAACTTGCTATGTTAGAAGAAAGGATTGCTGATCTGGAAAAAAGGCAAAAAGAACTGGAAAAAGCACTTTCAGACCCAGGTATTTTCGCAGATAAAGACCAAAGTTTAATATTTATGAATGAATATAAAGAAGTAAGAGAAAAATTGAATGAGTTGATAGGCAGATGGGAATTTGGTCAGGATGAATTAGAAGCTGCGAAAAGAAACCTGGGTATCTAAATATAACGTTAAAGTCTAATAACTAATACCAAGTTGCATTCAAACGGATACTATTCATAAAGGTCATTGCGAACGAATGTGAAGCAATCCCTTGCCCAGACCTGGCCTGTATGAGTGTGATGATGGAAAGGCAAGCATGCAGAATCAGCGGGAACATTAGCATATTCAAATCACGTCGCGCCAGGGCGGGCTCAATAGGATAGATTGCCACGTCGCTTCGCTCCTCGCAATGACATGATTGCAACTTGGGATAAGACTTGATCGTGCAATTTCACAATAGGGGCTTTAGGGTCGGCCTACAACATTTTGTTTGGATTTTCGACCCCTTGCTTCGAATGAATTGCGATTGAAATATGCTATGAATCGAGGCAACCAGCACTTATTTATTTCAGTTAGAAGTATGCACCCAGCCTATCCGTGTTACATATAGAAATCTCTAATGGGCAGGTGAGCTGTGGCGATTTAATGCTGTAAGACGTAACAATGGCAAAGGGGACTTTAAAAACGGCAGAATGCTGTAACCACCACGGAATAAGCTATCAGCTCCACTTGCTGGTTCTGTGAGAGCTATTTAGTCCAATTCTCAATTTTTAATTTTTTAATACGCTTGAATTCCTTGTCATTATTGGTAATTAGAACCAGATCCTGACTTATGGCATGAGCCGCAATGAGCAAGTCAAGCGGTCCTATGGGCTGGCCACGTTTCTCTAATTGAAAACGGATATCCCCATAAACTCTTGCAGCCGTTTGATCATAGGTAAGTATTTCAAAGGGTGCTAGAAATTCTTCCAGACGAACCTCATTTTTTTTCCGATATGTACTTTTTGCTACTCCGTACTGGAGTTCAGAAACTGTAATGATTGATATTCCAATCTCACCCAGCTCAAATTGCTTAAACTTTCTAATGATCTCTGCGGGGCGTTTGTTCATCATATAAATGCAAATATTGGTATCAATCAAATATTTCATCTAGATCCGCTCTCTCTTGTGATTCGGGTTGATTTCGTTCAACCATAAAAGGTTCGTCATGCTTCATCAAATTTTGTTCCCAAATATCCCAAAGAGTAATATCTTTTGGAATCAAAAGCACCCCCCCTGAAATCTTCTTAATATATACTTCATTTCCTTCAAACCGAAAGGCCTTAGGTAATCGAACGGCTTGGCTCCGTCCATTAACAAATAATTTTGCTGTTTCCATGATTCCCTCCATTTTTAACTATGGTGTATATCTGAAAGTATATACCATTTATCACAAAAATCAAGTTACATGTAACGTTCGTGCAGAAATTGCGCAACTATTCAAATCTACAACTATACTTCAACCTTTTATCATTTTAGGCCTGCATTTGCAGCATATGGAGTCTTTGGCTGAAATAGGGGGCCGTCAAGCAATTTCTGCACGATGTCCCCCTTTATTTATGACACCAATTTCATAAATCAATTCCCACAGGCAAAAATCCCTGATAAAACCCTCCAGAACCTCTACCTCGTTTAACCACGAAAATGTCAATATTTCACGGATATGCCCTGTTTTCCTATTAAATCGGACACTTCTGCTTTCCGATACACTTGATTTTAGGAAAATGTTTAGCTGTTTAGGGCAGGGAAGAAAAACTTTAGTCACTAAAGTGGTAAGAATTGTATCCTATCCGTCAAATCTTCAGCTTCGCCGGCTTTTGAAATTATCTCCAGATCGTTGATGCAGGTTCCGATGGAAATTTTCATTTGATGCGCATAGATCACGCCACGAAAAGACACCCCTTCTCTCTGACGCCTTACTGCCTCTATGAGAAGATCATCATCTTGAGTGAAAAGGACTCGACCCAATTCACCGGCTCTATCCAATAATGCCGAATCGTCCATGTCACTGGCGCCATCCTCATAGGCTGTAATTACATCTATACCACGCAAGTGAAGACCCTCTGTTATGGCTCGCGGTATATGGTGATCCATATAAAGGGCGAGCATAATCAGATCAATCCTTTGGATTTCAGACGAATAATTAGAGGTGTTTGTTCTATGGTTTGCTGGGTCTGATTTACAAATGCAAGCCTTCGCTCAATGTCTCGATCAAGTGCATCTTGATGATCCCAGTAATAGGCCAATGCCGAATATATTTGCCCCAGGGTAAGATAAGGATGCTGGAAATGCAGCTCCTCCGGGCTCCAGCCGTAGGCGGTTTTCTCCAGGACGATCTCGATTACTTTCATGTTTGTCCCTGCAATAATAGGAACCTCTTTCTCGTCCAGGACTACATGCTCGTATTCGGTTTTTACAGAAGTTAATGACATGATTAAAACCTCATCCTATCTGACTGTTTTAATTTTTATTATATCATGAAACTAAATATTTCTCCAATTGAATTATTCAAAATCAATTTACCCGTCAATCTCGTTTCAAAATCCCTTATTCTCAATTCCCACAGACAAAAATCCCTGATAAAATCCTCCAGAACCTCCGTCCAGTCCTATCCCAAAAATGTCAATATTTCACGGGCGTCCCCTATTTCCCACGTGCAGAAATTGCATAACTATTCAAATCTACAACTATATTTCAACCTTTTATCATTTTAGGACTGCATTTGCAACATATTGAGTCTTTGACTGAAATAGGGGGCCGTCAAGCAATTTCTGCACGAATGTCCCCCTTTAACGTTTACGTTTAAGTTATTTAGTTTTTTAAGAGCGTCCCGATTTATAAAGGTCATTGCGAACGAATGTGAAGCAATCCCTTGCCCAGACCTGGCCTGTATGAGTGTGGTGATGGAAAGGCAAGCATGCATAATCAGCGGGAACATTATAATATTCAAATCACGTCGCGCCCCTGGCCCAGACCTGACATTGAAAATTTGATGTTTGGTATTGAGTTCGTGGACAAGTTAATAGCCCTTATTTAATACCTCATCACGTCGCGCCAGGGCGGGCAGGGCGGGCTCAATAGGATAGATTGCCACGTCGCTTCGCTCCTCGCAATGACATGATTGCAACTTGGGATAAGACTTGATCGTGCAATTTCACAATAGGGGCTTTAGGGTCGGCCTACAACATTTTGTTTGGATTTTCGACCCCTTGCTTCGAATGAATTGCGATTGAAATATGCAATAGATTGGGGCTATCTGAAATTGATTAGTTCAGTTAGTACTACGCACCAAGCCTGTCCATGTTACGTATAGTAATCGTAAGCCAGTAGGCTTATGGGAGACTTTCCATTTATAGCAGAATACAAAAGCGAAGCGATGGACGAAACCTATACAGTATATAGACATTCCTGTAAGAAAGGCAGAGCCATTCTCCGAATTCCACAACCCTCTTTTGGTGGTACGATGAGACCTTTGCATAACTCATATTTTCTTAACGAGGGTGACAAAAATTGTCAGGTTTTGCAAAGGTCTCACGATATGCAAACGTGGTGGTGTCTACATGAGGACGACAATATCATTCTTGAACATATCTGAATCCAATCTGAGATCTATAGGAACCAGCTCTTTACCATCCCACTTCTT
>CAYTDY010000226.1:0-4108 GCA_964436665.1 uncultured Desulfobacteraceae bacterium | reverse complement strand
ACCCCAGCGAGCCCAGGGAAAGCCACTTGCTTCCAGGGTAAAAATGGAAGAGAGGCTTTACTTCTATTGGAGAAACCCGTATTGATGAAACCTTCGCGTAAGTTAAGGAATAGAGCTCTCCGTTTATATTTTTTTGAGTTTTACAGAACCCTTTTTTTCCTGTAGCTATCTTACAACGCCTCTGGCATATTTGACATTGAATGACCTTATCTTCAAGTTGTTTAAAAAGTAAAGATCTATGCATTGTTAAATATTTTTATTAAAGTAAATAATTACATAATTTTATTATGTCATATACGTAAAATATTTTCTGCTATATTACAAGAATACCTTATGGATGATTTACAATTTCGTCAACTTCTTGATTATTTCTGCTACTCTTGGGATGGTTACAGGAGAGTGCGAAAGGGGGTTAAAAAGAGAATTAGCAGGCATATGCAGCAGCTGGGATGCAGAAGTGTCGATGAATATTTTCATATTTTAGACAGGGATGAGGGGGTCAGGCAGCAGTGTGAATGCTTAATGACAGTTTCTGTAAGCCGCTTTTTTCGTGACCGCATGCTTTGGAAAATAATTGAAGATCACATAGTGCCTGAAATTCTAAGTGAAAATAAGGAGAAGGTAAAATTCTGGGCTGCTGGCTGTACCTGTGGTGAAGAGGCGTACAGTTTTAAGATACTGTGGGAAAGCCTGGAGGGTAGTTTTGATTGTATGCCTGAGCTTGAGATATGGGCAACAGATATTAATCCGGCGTACATCAGAAGAGCCCAGGATGGAATATATCCCTTAAGCAGTTTAAAAGAGGTACCCCAGGAATTTAAGGGAATCTATTTTACACTTAATGGGAAAGAGGGCCTTTACAGAATATCGCAATACTTGAAGAAAGGGATTGTGTGGAAGGTTCATAATCTGTCGTTTGAGCTCGGTGAGTTTGACTTTCAGATCATTTTTTTAAGGAACAGTATTCTAACCTATTATCAGGATAAGCTTAAACAGTCTGCTTTCCAGAAGGTGATAGGTTCTCTGGCCCAGGATGGGTTTTTGATTATAGGTAGTCATGAAAAACTGCCTGCTGAATCGAAAGCTCTTTTACCATTTAGTGGCCAGCCATATATTTTCAAAAAAATCAGGGAATAATCTTACATGGCAAAAAGAAACATTCTTATTACAGGTCAACCTGGGTGCGGTAAATCAACCTTGATAGAAAGAGTTGTTGATAGAATTGAGGAGCATGTAACCGGATTTTTTACCCGGGAGATAAAAGAGAAGGGCAGAAGGGTGGGCTTTTCCATAAATACATTGGATGGAAGGGAAGGTATCCTGGCCCATCAAAACATCAAAAGCCCATTTAGAGTGGGTAAATATTGGGTTAGTCTTAAGGATATAGAGACGGTTGCAGTTCCTTCAATGATACCTACTCGGGCAGATGAGATCGTAGTGATTGATGAGATTGGCAAGATGGAATGCTTCTCTCCCCTGTTTAAGGAAACCTTGATTAGGGTATTGAACTTACCACATTGGATAATCGGATCGATGGCACAAAAAGGAGGCCTCTTTATTCAAAGGATCAAGGAACGTAATGATGTAATGTTGATCAAAGTCACAGCACAGAACAGGGATATCCTTGTTGATCAAATACTTGAACTTTTTCAAATAAGATAATGGATTTATGAAATTTTACCAGAGTACTCTATGTTATGCACAGCGGTGAAGCGTCTCAAAAGAAAGAATTCAAAAATTACATTTCGAAATCTTGTCTGGTTGGATATCCATTGATTATTTGAATAACGGAGCATGAAATCTCAACTAACTCAATTTTTTTTAACCAGGCATATTAAAAAAAGCCCTCCTGCAGCCATAGCTGCATTAATCATAAAGGCATGATCATAGATGCCTGTGGTATCTCGTAAAATCCCTGTTACCCAGTGTACCAAGATAGCCCCAAGGCCGTAGAAGGGTGTCCAAGCCCCTATAACGGTTCCCATCACATCCCTCGGAAAATAATCACCTGCGCATGCACCATAGATGGGAAAAGTTGCACCGTAAAAAAGGGCCATAATTCCTACAAGGATGAAGAGCATTTCCCAGGAATTTCCAATGAATAAGATTCCGATCAGACCGGCAGTGATAAAGGAGTTGGAAATAATAATAGTTCTTTTTCGACCCAGGTAATCGGAGAACGGTAAAATAGTTAAGACACCCACAACCTGGGATATACCATGAACTGTTGCCAGAAGGCTTGCCTTTTCCAGGGGCAACCCAATTTGGTATTTGGCATAATCCACCATAAATGTAGTGATTCCATAGAGGCTGTAAGTGATTGAAAAATAAGAAAGCCCGATAAGCCAGAATCTTATATTTTTAAAAACAGGGAGAAAGGGGCTACTATTAGTTTGGGTTGTCGCATCTTTTTCATTAGTCTGGGAAGTTTCATTCATCTGTCCCCATGGTAAATATCCTGAGTTTTCGGGATCACTTCTCAGCAAGAGGCCATTTATTAAAACCATCACCATTGCCCCTGCCCCTAAAAAATACCAGGCGTAGCGCCAGTTGAAATGGTATACAATCCAGGGGAAGGCCGCTCCCATGGTTGCGAAGCCCAGCCCATACCCAGTAGAAAGTATACCAAGGGCTAGACCTCTGCGGTTGGGAGAAAACCAACGCTGGACCACTGTAATGACCGGAGTCCACATGCCAGTGGCTCCAAGACCGGCTATGGAGTAAAAAAGGCAAGCCATCCATAGGGAATTAATAGTTCCCATTAAGAGAACGCCAAGACCAAGAATCAGACAGCAACTTGTAATTACGCTACGTGCTCCAAATCGGTCTGTCAGATAACCTGTAAGGGGTGTAAGGGCTATATAGGAGAAGAGATAAGCGTTATAGATTGATCCACCGTCAGCTCGGCTGAAGCCCAGGGTGCGGATCATTTCCGGAAGGGCTACACCATATCCAAGACGAACAGAATAGTTGATAAAAAGGTTGACAAAGCAGGTCGCTAAGATGATCCAGGCCCAGTGAAAGGATATTTTTCTTTCCACAAAATTTTTTCCTTTTTTTCATCAACCAATATAAACCGTGAAGGCTTGGGTCAACACTCAAAAACATGCCTGCCAGGTGTTAACCCCTGTGGCTTTCAAGATAAAAACGCCACTTACAAAACATATCCTCTGGATGTGGATCGGGTGGGGCGAAAAGGCATTCGACCTGAATTAGTTTGTCAACTTCGCGGGAAAAACTTTCAAACTCTCCGCGGTGCATCTCTTTGCACACAAACTCACCTAACCCCCGTGTGATTCGTGCTTCTTGAGTGGGGCAGGAGGGGACGGAAATGATCACCTCATCCGGTTTCTCCTGAATCTGGTAGTCCACAAGGATACACCAAGGAAAATACCTTAGTGTCCTCACAAAGCCCTTTAGGCCCTTTTCCTTGATCTGGAAACGGTGCAACAGATCCTTGGCAGCCATTCCGGCAACACGCCCCCAAACCTTTTCGTTGATGCGCTCAGCAGTGGGTTGATCAAAGCGCTCAGCCACATAGATAAACCAAAATGCATCCACAACGCGATAGTGCCAGAGAAGAAATTCAATATATTTACGAAGTTGGGGTGCATCCATTTCTTTAAAAAATTTAAAATTCATGGGACCTCCTTTAAACGATCAAATCGTTTGTTCTCGTGGCTGTATTATCAGTACATATTTATTACATATTAATTTAATGCATACAAAAATCTTATTAGGTTGGATCATTTTTCCAAAAATGGACAGTTGGTAAACAAGCCCTAATGGGCATCCCTTTATCTGCTTAAAAGGAATAATAGAAATTGATTTTGGTGAAAGAAGTATAGGGAAAAGATGGTTGGGTGTCAATGATGAATCACTCACATAATGTTGTGGCGGAGTTTGAGGTTTGGAATGTTTCACATTGCATATTAACTGTATGAAATGGTATAAGGCTTTTCACAGGAGGTATCGGTTTGAAGAAGAAAGTTATCGCAATACTATTTTTTTGCCTGCTTTTTGGTGTAGGCCTCCTTGTGTACCGTGGTCAGCGAAATTTACAGATGAAGGAGTTGTACTACTCCGGTACCATTGAGGCAAAACAGGC
>CAYTDY010000225.1:0-4117 GCA_964436665.1 uncultured Desulfobacteraceae bacterium | reverse complement strand
AGTCGACATTGGTGTCATTGCGAGCGAAGCGAAGCAATCTCCTTCAATGTAAGTAGTTGAATTTACGAGATTGCTTCGTCGCTCCGCTCCTCGCAATGACAGGTGAAAAGACTTTTTACGAGTTCATCAATAATTGGATAATTTCAGTAATGATTGGGAGGTGAAAGATATGCCCAAAGAAAATCTAACCCTCAGAATCGACAGAGAATTGAGGAGTATATTTACCACAATAGCCAGGGATGAAGGCCGCTCTTTAAACAGGCAGATAGAGATGGTTTTACGTGATTGGGTGAAAATGAAAGAGCAATTACACCCAACATTTGTCTCTGATATCAAGGAAGCAATCTCAGGGCTCAGGGCGGGAGAAAAAGAGCCTGCCTGGAAAGGATGAATTCTTGTATCGTCAATCTGCTTTTAAAAAATATAACCGCATAAAAAAGAAACTCCCTTTGCCCTTAAGAAACCAGATAAATCTTATCGAGGATGAAATCGCCCTGAATCCTTATTCTGGTGAAAAAAAGAAAGGGGACTTGAAAGATGTCTTTGTTATGAAATTTACCCTCCTGGGAGAGGAATACCTTCTTGCATATAAAGTTGATGAAAGAGAAAGGGAAGTAATTTTTCTGGCTATTGGGGGACATGAGAACTTTTACCGTGATTTAAAGAGATATCTTAAATCATGAGGGAATGGAACGGGGTCAGGCAGCGGCCTATGTTAACAAATGAGGTCGAAAAATGTAGCAGAAACCTATAGCGGAGACCTTTAGGTCTTCAACTTGGAAGAATTCGGCAGATGGCTTGTGGAGCTACCCCTTTCGGAGAGAACAGTGAAGATTCTTCCATACCAGGTGGTGAAATAATAAGAGAAAGATGCACATGAAGAACGATCTGGGCAATAATCATAAGATAATACACCTTGAACAGGTTCGGAAGACCAGAGGAGGAGAGAGCAACATTTTAGCTATCCTGAAAGATACTAAAAGGATAGCCGAAGCTATACAAAAAAGGACTTGCGTTCTGTGCGACTTGATGAAGATGTGTGTTAATAAAACCGGTCTCTGTGCTGCCTGTTACCTTAACCTAACCCCTAAGGAGAAGAAAGTTGCAGATGAAGAGGCAAGGCATAAAAAGGTTGAGCTTAAAGTAAACGATGACCGGTGGGAAAATAAAAAGGACGATTAGAATATAATCAGAAACTTACATTAAAAAATTTTACAATTATAGAAAACAACAAAATAAAGAATAATGATTGAATAATCCAGCCAATTACGCACACAGCCACAGCCCTTAGGGTACTCTGGTAATCAAGGGCCTGCCTGACAGCTATTACCATTGCAATCAGCATCCAGATAGAGGCGATGATTGAAACAATCCCTAATAGACCAGGAATGACACAAAGTATCCTGATCAGACCTGGTGAGCTGGAAAATCCAATAGTCCTTAATAGCTCGCCATGGTTGGCTTTTGTTTGTGGTTCAGGGAGAAGCTTTGTACCAATAAAATATGTGATATAGGCCCATATATACCATCCAATAAGCGCTAAAATAGTGCCAATTATTATCCCACTTAGGCCTCCTTTGGTGAAAGTTCCAATTCCGGCAGTAATGCTTGAAAGGACAACGACTCCCATAGCCTGTTTGAGTGCTGTGGTATCTGCTTCCACCTCTTCATATAGGCTTACATCTAACTTGGCAGCCCTGATAATCCTACTATTAAAATCAGACATATTTTCCTCCATGGATACTGGAAAGTTAAAAAGCTAAACTGGATAACCAAAATAAATACAACATTCAATACCTAATATCAAGTTTCCAGTTTCCAGTATCAAGGGTTAATCAAAGGGTGTCAAGATCTCAAAGCCATTATCTGTTACTAAAATTGTCTGTTCGAATTGGGCGGAGAGCATTCCGTCATCTGTGACAACTGTCCAATTATCATGAAGAACATGTAGGTTGTGTTTTCCAAGATTTATCATTGGTTCAATAGTTAATACCATACCAGGTACAAGGGTAATGCCCTGGCCTTTCTTGCCAAAATGGGGAACCTGGGGCGGTTCATGAAACTCGAATCCAACACCATGGCCCACATACTCCCTGACAACTGAACAGCCTTGACCTTCTGCATATCTCTGGATAGCATAACCAATATGGCCAATTCTATTTTTAGGTTTAACTTTGAGAACACCAAGCCGAAGACACTCCCTGGCCACTGAAACTATCTTTTTGGCATCTTTTCCAGGAGATCCGACAAAGAATGTCTTATTAGCATCGGCGTAATATCCATCCAATATAGGGGTAACGTCAACATTTACAATATCACCATCCTTTAAAACGGTTTCATCCGGTATCCCATGGCAGATCACATTATTAACCGAGGTACAGACACTTTTTGGAAAGCCTTGGTAATTTAAAGGTGCAGATAAGGCATTGTTTTTTTTGGTAAATTCTTCTACAAGGTAGTTGATATAATTGGTGGTAATTCCTGGTTTTATATGTTCCTCAACATGCTTAAGAATATCAACTGCAAGCCTGCCGGCTTTTTTTATGCCATCAACATCTTCCTTTTCCTTGAGCCTAATTTTGTAGAGAGTGGCATATTGAGCTTTTATTTTTTTGAAATCATGAGGAGAGCTAAGTTTCCTCAACTTCCTCTTTAGTTTTTTATAGTTCATATATTATCTCTGGTATGTTAAACTTTATTCTTTTGGATCAAAACAAAAGGATGATAGGTTAGATAGGATAGCTGGTCAAGGATTTTTACAGAACCTAAGTTATTCTTACGTAAAGTATCTTTTAAAAAATAACAGCTGATTATAGGTGGGGATGGACGTAGAAAGGCCAAAAGCAAGAAAGGATCTTGATTTTTTTCCAGTACAATCTGCTGGAAAAACGGTAATTATGATCCAGGACAGACTTGGTCTGGTAGAAAAAGAAAAGATAATTACCCCTGAATTATACAAACTCATGACTATGTTGGACGGAACAAGATCAATGAGGGATATTCAATTAGATCTTATGCGGCAGCAAGGAGGGCGATTGATACAAATTGAGGAAGTTGAGGACCTATTGGCTAAATTGGATTCTTCCTATTTGCTGGATAGTTCAAACTACAGAGAGGTAAGAAAGGAAATCATTGCTAAATTTTCAGCCCAAAAGATAAGATATTGCTCTCATGCAGGCATATCATACCCAAAACAGGAAGAAGACTTAAGGGAGAGATTGGAAACTATTCTGGCTACCCAGGAGGCTCCATCACTTCCACGTGGTAAAATCACTGCCCTTGTTGCCCCACATATTGATTTGGGGGTGGGTAGAAGGGTTTATTCAAGCGCATATCAGGCAATAAAAGGAATTGCTCCAGAAAGGGTAATTATTTTAGGTGTTGGTCACTCTATGACAAAAGAGATGTTTTCATTGACCACAAAAACATTTGAAACACCTTTAGGCAGTGTAGAGACCGATCAAAAAATTGTAATGGAACTAATAAAAGCAGGAAATAATATAGTTTCGAGAGACGATTTTGCCCATAGAGATGAGCATTCTATCGAGTTTCAACTCATTTTTCTGCAACAGATTTTCGGGGATGTTTCCTTTACTATCGTCCCTATCCTGTGCGGTTCTTTGATAGGGTGTTTGCCTGTTTATAGTAGGGAGAGATATCAATCTATTGGGGGTGATTTCTTAGGGATTTTAGCAGATATTGCAAGAGATGAGGGCACAATCTTGATAGCTGGTGTTGATCTTTCCCATGTTGGCCCAAAATTTGGTCATGATATGCATGCTTCCTCCATCATTAATCAATCTGAGAGGCATGATAGACAGCTTTTAAATTTCCTTTGTGCTATGGATGCCGATGGCTTTTGGTCAGAGTCAAGAGGCGTAGAGGATAGATATAATGTCTGTGGATTTTCTGCCCTTGCCTGTCTTTTAGAAACCATTCCTCCGAGCCATGGGCAACTCTTAAGCTATGAAATATTTAAAGAGGATCCTACCAGATCAGCGGTTAGTTTTGCTGCAGCTATCTTTATTAATTAGAACGCAGATTTTCGCAGATATACGCAGATATTTTCTCAATATATTTATAATCTTGAAAATCTGAGTCCATCTGCGTCCAAAAG
>CAYTDY010000224.1:0-4137 GCA_964436665.1 uncultured Desulfobacteraceae bacterium | reverse complement strand
GTAAAGATCACTGTTTGAATTCCAAGAGCAATAGTACTACCCCGTCCGTCAAAAGCAAAATCCCCTGAGAAGGCTTGTCCGACTCCCTCCAGCTTTTACCCCAACTTTGATAAACTTTCCCGTAACTGCTCAGGTATATTGCCACAAAGGCACCAAGACACCAAGATTATAGAATTATTTTCCATAATAGCCTGTTTAATGCGCCTCAGGCGCATTAATGCGTGGCAAACTGAAATTAATGAGAAAACTCCGCTATTCAATTTATATTCATTTTCTCTTTGGGTCTTTGTGCCTTCGTGGCTGAATAGTAACGCTTTCCCTTAATTAACCCTCTTCAACCTGATACGCCACAACCCGATTGTCAAAAAAAGTGGGTATGAGTAAGATTTGTTTGCTTTCAATATATTCAATATCGGCAGAATTTATCTTTTGGTTTGTTGTGTCCATAAGAACGGTCACTTGGCCGGAGGATGTGACAAACGATGTCTTGCCTCTCCAATCTGAAATGAAATAATTTCCTTTCCCATCTGACTGAACCCCGTCGATACCGGAACCAATCTTTGCAATAATGCTAATTTCTCTGGTAACTAAACTAATTGCCTTTAATGAGCCGTCACCAGAGTTGCCTACTATCAATTTGTCTTTCTGCGCATAGAGGCCATTTGGTCTACTGATCTCAGGGCCTTTCAGCCACGCTACCATCTTCTTTTGAACGAGCTTGTATATGACGCTGTTTTTGGAAGACATGTCCGAAACATAAACGCTCCCATCTTTGTCGATGGTCACATCATTTAGAAACCCCGCACCAGCTGCAGGATATCGAGACAATATTCTCCCGGTTTCTAAATCTATTTCTACCAACTCGTCGATATCGGTTACGTAAAGTCTGTCTCGATAGATCCCTGAACCTTTGGGTGCATTCAACCCCGTCGCCCATTTCAATACCAATATTTCACCGCTTAGGGACACCTTCGAGATAAAACCCTTACCGTTTTTCTCTGTGGGTTTCCCGTTAATATTCGAAACATAGAGGATATCTTCAGATGGATTGTAGAGGACAGATTCCGGAACCCTCAAGTCCGCTTTTGTTTCCCACAGTCTCGTTAGTTTATATTTTGGAAATCCACCAGGATCTGCCATTAGATCTTTTGTTTTAGCAAAAAACAGAATTAAAAAGCCGCAAATTAAAACAACCGTGATAATAAGCATTTTTTTCATGATTCCCTCCCTTCTCTAAAATAGGTTGGTGCAAAAAGGTTTCTAACTACAATAATGGATCACACTATCGTAGCCGGTCGTTTCGGTTGGTACTCGAAACGAATGATTGCTGAAAGAAACCGGAATGAGTCCGCTCAACCCTGCGTGTACCGCGTCGGCTTGACTAAGTTCATAGTATAGGAAATCCCATTTTGGACGCAGATGAACGCAGATTTTTTGGATTAAGAATATAAAGATTATTAATATCTGCGTGTATCTGCGAAAATCTGCGTCCTATTGAACTTGTTATTTCTTTTCCCGCTCCAGCTTTTCCTTAAGCAACTCTCCACCAACACCCACATTGTCTGGGGAAGAAGCTCTTAAGTAGACCACAAAAGCTGACTTGTCTATTCCGGTCAGTCTGCTTGCCGTTTCGGTGAAAGATCCTATGAGCTCTTTCTTCTTTCCGTCTTCCAGTTCTGGACCATAAAAGAAAATGGTAGGCATTGCTACCCCCTTGTAGTTATAAGTGCATGTTACCTCTCATCAATAAAAATCAAAGCGCTAAATCCTTCCAAGCAATGAGGCGATGAGGCCCGCTATCGGGATCAAGGTAATTATTGAGGCAATCATACTATCGTTAACTTTGGCCCCAGCAGAGCAACTGCCAGGGGTACTGTGGCTAATGCCAGCATCACCACCGTGGGAACAAACATCTTTCCCATACCTTCTTCTGCTTCTCTTGACTTTTGATATGCCTCCTTGCCTTTTTCCAATCACGTCTTACTATACCATACTTTTTTCAGACTCTGGGTTACAATTTCGTAATAGTTCAGCCACAAAGTCACGAAGACACTAAGATTATAATATAATTTAATGCCATTTTTAATAAACGGTATATGCTGCATCTACAGTTTTTCAGCTATTGATTCTTCTTTTTTTGATAAGGTTTTATAATTAATATCTCTTCTTTGTGCCCGTTCGACAGGACCTGTCGACGAGCTCAGGTCGAGTCGCTCACGGCCTGAGCCTCTCGGCCCTGAGCCGCTCGAGGCCGAAGGGCTTGCCGAAGGCTTTGTGCCTTAGTGGCTGAACTGTTACACAGTTTCGTGCCAGATACTTAAATCCCGGAAGTTTAACGATTACATCTCATTAACCAATCGTGTATCATCTTACTTTAGCATATTTATCAGGCCTAATCCCTAACCTTAATTGTCATACGCCCTAAAGGATATCAATGAGGGTAACCAACTTTAAAAGCTATTTACAAAAATAAGCTTATAAGTTAGAAAATTAAATCTATCTTTTCTTAAAGTTTGCTCTGGATTATGCGTAAATTTAATACCAATGTCACATTTAATCTTAGCGCAAGACATGCCCATATTCATTTGATGGGTATCGGCGGTGTTGGCATGTCATCTTTGGCAGGGATGCTCAAGGAAAAACACTGCACCATAACAGGCTCCGATCAAAACATCTACCCCCCGATAAGCACCTTTCTTGAGCGACTGTCTATTCCTGTAAGAAAAGGTTACTCCCCTTCCAACCTCCATCCCCTACCAGATCTGGTCATTGTGGGAAACGTTATTACCAAAGACAATCCCGAAGCAGGTGAATTGCTCCGGCTGGGAATACCCTATCTTTCCATGCCCCAGGCCCTAATAGAATTTACTATGGATAGAAAAAAATCCATTGTGATTGCTGGAACTCATGGAAAAACAACAGTATCCGCTTTAACGTCATGGATTCTGGAGGTAGCCGGCATGAATCCATCATTTATGATTGGAGGTATAGCAAAAAATTTTGACAGCAATTTCAAATTGGCTACTGGTCCATATTTTGTCATTGAAGGTGACGAATACGATACAGCCTTCTTTGATAAAAGGCCCAAATTCTTACACTATGACCCCTATGCAACTGTCATAACCAGTATCGAGTTTGACCATGCAGACATCTACAAAGGGATTGAGGAAATAAAGGATTCCTTCAGACACCTTATTGAAATGATACCTGCCAAAGGGTTCTTGTGTGCAAACATTGACGATCCGGCAGTAGCAGAAGAAATTGAGAAAGCAAAATGTCCATGTATAACATATGCGATTAAAAGAGAGGCAGATCTAACTGTTGGAGATATAACAATTACTGATGGGAGGACAAGTCTCAACATCGTAAAAGAAAATAAAAAATATCTCAGTGTTACTACCGATCTTTATGGAGACCACAGTATTTACAATATACTTGCTGCAATCTCAATCGCCTCTTATGTAAAGATAAAACGTGAAATTATCTGCAAGGCCATTGCCTCTTTTAAGGGTGTGAAGAGAAGGCTTGAGGTATTGGGAAATTATAATGGCATAATGGTTATAGATGATTTTGCCCATCATCCAACGGCTGTAAGAGAAACGACAAAGGCGGTAAAAGGCCATTACAAAAACCGCCGCCTTGTTGCCGTTTTTGAACCCAGATCAAATTCAAGCCGGAGGAACATCTTCCAAAATGACTACGCCTCTTCCTTTGATTGTGCTGATTTAGTCATTCTTCCAGAACCTCCAATGATGGACAAAATTCCATTGCATGAGAGATTCTCCTCTCCCCAACTCATCGCTAACCTAAGAGAGCGGGGTATTGAGGCCCACTACTTTCCAAACAACGATGATCTCCTTGAAGGGCTCCTCTCTCTCACCAAACCAGGGGACGTGATCCTCATTATGTCCAACGGTGCCTTTGATCATATCCAGAAGCGCCTTCTCCAACGCCTGAAAGAGAAGACTTCATGACGGGTCGAGGTAAAAAGGTTTAGTTATAGATCTCCTTAATCCTCTTGATTTTTTCATTACTTCATTCTATCAATAGTATACCTTTGTATTTATTTATCTTATGATTGTATTTTAGTGTTATATTTTAGTTTTTGTTGTATTTATATGTGTTCGCTGTATTTTT
>CAYTDY010000223.1:0-4171 GCA_964436665.1 uncultured Desulfobacteraceae bacterium | reverse complement strand
TCTTTTTGGGTTTACCCTTCTACCATTTCTTATCCATATTTCTTCTGTCTGGCAGGCTACGGTCCCGGGATTTTGATCAACAAATTCCATTTGAACATACAATTTTTCCTTAAGCCAGTAATCATCAGAGTCTAAAAATGCAATCCAGGGTGCTATAGAGCTCATTATTCCTGTATTTCTGGCTGCTGATACTCCTTTGTTTACTGGTTGTTTTATGTATTTCATAGAGGACATATATTTGGAGAGAGCCTGATTAGTATTATCAGTTGAGCCATCATCAACTACGATTATCTCAAAATCTTTAAGGCTCTGGTTGAGAACAGATTCAATAGCCCTTACCACTTTTTGGGACCTGTTATATGTGGGAATTATGACACTAACTTTGGGCATTTTCTATCCGCCTATGGCGGACCAGATAAAGGCAAGGAAGCCTGCAAAAAGAAGGTTGCTTTCGGCAATAGCTTGTAAGGGAAACCCATCCCTCATCCAGCCCTTCTGGTATGCTGTGAGATATAAAAATGAAATAAGAAAACAGATGATAAGAAGATAACCTAGATTTGAAACTATTCCTATAGCTGTTGACAATAAGAGAATAATAGCAAAAAGACTGTTTAATAATAGTAAAAGATTCAATGTTCTTTTTTCACCCAGGGCAACTGGAAGGGTCTCCCTACCTACTATTAAATCTCCTTGGATATTGATGATATCAAATAGGCCAGATCTTACATAACACACGGAGGAGACAAACAAGAAGGAAATCAAAACACCAGGCCAAAAAGGATTAGACCATCCAATAATCGGAAGTAGCGAGCTAATTGTACCCCAAGCCAATGCCTCTGCCATGGTTTTTGACCCAGGAAGGTCTTTTATCTTTGCATAACGCCCGAGATATCCAAATTTCCATGGTATTATTGGAATGCTATAGACCAAGCCAAGGATAGTTAAAGCAAGAAAAAGAAAAAACTGAGATATGCCCAAAGAGAGTGAGAGAATTAGCCCTGTACCTATTCCTACCAGAGAGGTAGTTATAAGAAAGATTTTGTGCTGTTTATAGAAAAAGGCTATTCCAGGATCGTTGTATTTACTGGCCTCTTTATCAAGAAAACGATTGAGCACATGCATGCTATAAACATACAACAGGGCAAGAAATGGATAGATGAAATCAACGCTTCCTTTTAATAGCATAAGGCCAGCATAGGTTAGGGAAAAGGCACCTATGGGCTCAGGGATTGTAATCTTGATTAATAATTGGAATGCCTTTCCCAGTAAATTCCCAAGATGATATCGCCTACTCTTGCCCATGGTTTTCAATCTATCTGTCACCTTTTTGATCATCCACTTGGGTGTTGATGCACCAGCTGTAACTCCAACGGTTTCAGCCGAAGAAAACCATGGGCTCTCTAGCTCCTTTTCTGTCTCTATATGAAAAGTGGGTTTGCCTGTTGACCTTGATATTTGATATAGTCGTCTGGTATTGCCACTATTATATCCCCCAACTACCACCATGCTATCTGCCTCAGAGGCTAATGATCTGACTTCCCTCTGTCGCTTATATGTTTCATCGCAGATAGTATCAAATATTATAGCATCTGGATAACGAGCTTTGATAACATTTCTTATTTTTCTGTAAGTATCTACATCCTGTGTTGTTTGTGATACAAGTACTAACCTTTTCTTATCTGCCTGCCGAAGGCGGATTTCCACATCTTTAACAGAACTTATAACTATCCCATGACCTTTGCTATAGCCCATCAAGCCAATGGTCTCCGGATGTTTGGCGTCTCCAAAAATGACAGGGGTATAGCCTTTATTGTTGTACTTTTTTATTATTGTCTGCACCTTTGCTACACGTGGACAGGTTGCATCAATTATCTTTAGATTAGAAGCTCTTATCATCTCCCTTTCGGTGGGCGTAATACCATGAGCCCTGATAATTATCCTTCCTTTGTCATGCTCATCAATATCCTTTTTGATATCTACACCTTTAGATCGAAGGAGATCCAAAACTTGTTGATTATGGATTAAAGGTCCATATGTAAAAAGCTTTCCATCACCTTTGTTGGTCTCAGACAGAATAATCTCCATTGCCCTCCTGACACCCATGCAAAATCCAGCAGTTTTGGCTAATTTAACCTTCACTAACTATCTCCTCTCTTATGTATCCAAAATATTTATTTATAACAGAGATTAGTTTTTCTCTTCCATCTATTTCTGAAATAATACCCTTTAAAAATTTTCTATTTGGAAGTCTTTTTGTGTACAAAAGGAGTAAGCCTTTCATTGTATTTGTTGCCCTATTTTCTCCAACATATTTTATTAGAAGAAAATAATGCTCCATAATTAAGTGGTATCTTTCATTAAGATCTGGAATATCAAAACTCCCCTTTTTTTCCATATCCAAGATCTGCTTAAAAATCCATGGATTAGCTAATGCTGCCCTGCCAATCATAACCCCATCACAGTTTGTTTCAGAGCGCATCTTTAAGGCTAAATAAGGTTCTGTTATGTCACCACTACCAAAAATAGGGATTTTTAGAGCCGCCTTTATCCTTGAAATCAATGACCAGTCGGCTTTTCCAGAAAAGCCTTGACTGGCAAAACGTGGATGAATGGAAATCCCATCAGCCCCACTGTCTTCAATTATCCTTGCTATCTCAAGGGCATTCGCCTCTTCTGGGGACCATCCAGCCCTGATCTTTACTGTCAACGGAAGAGAGGTGTTTTTTCGCACAGCAGAAAGAATCCTGCCTACTTTCTTTGGATCGCGCATCAGAGCTGCTCCAGATCCCGTCTTAACAACCTTCTTTACTGGACATCCCATGTTAATATCAATAATATCCATCGCTTTTTCAGTTGCTATCCCCGCAGAGGTGGCAATTGTATCTGGCTCTGATCCGAATAACTGGGCAGCAACAGGCCTTTCATCAGGATGACTGTCAAGATAAGAGTACGTTTTGGACTGCCCCCTGGAAAGACCAACGGCACTAATCATCTCTGTAATAACAAGGGCTGCTCCCATTTTTTTTACAATAATGCGAAACGGAAGGTTTGTCTTTCCTGACATTGGAGCCATTATAAGCCAGTTCTTCAAATGTAGCTTACCAATAGTTAACATAAGATTATTTTAAATAAAACTTTCTTCCATTACAATCTAATAAAAGATCTGCTTTCTTGTTCTTGACTTCAAAAGGGCTTTAAAATATTTCTATTTAAAAAGATTATAAAAAAGGGAGGCTTAAATGGAAAAAGATTTAAAGGAAAGAATAGAAATTTTTGAAGGAGATATTACAAAGATGGAGGTAGATGCCATTGTCAATGCTGCCAACACCTCACTTTTAGGCGGTGGAGGTGTAGATGGTGCGATACATAGGTCAGCTGGTCCGGAACTTCTTTCTGAAACTAGAAAAATAGGTGGTTGTCCGACTGGCGAGGCCCGCGTAACAAAGGGATATCGATTACCTGCCAAATGGGTTATTCATACGGTCGGCCCAATCTGGACCGGTGGGTATGGGGATGAGGATGATTTGTTGATTAACTGTTATATAAATTCCTTTCAAGCAGCCATAGAAATAGGTGCAGTTACGGTCGCCTTTCCATCTATTAGTACCGGTGCCTACCGGTTTCCCCTGGAAAGGGCAGTAAATATTGCCTTAAGAGAAACTAAATTCTTCCTTCAAAACAACCGATCCATTAAAAAGATTATATTTGTCTGCTTTGGTAGCGAGGTTTATAAAAAATATAAGGCAGTATTTAAAGAGGTCTTTGAGTAAGGAGCCGTAAAGCTTAGTGTGCGCTCCATAGTCAAAGAATCGGAATTTTCGAAGCTTCCCAATGTTGGCAATGCTATTTGCGGGATTTGTATTAAGGTCTGCCCATTTGGACGTTAAGGCCTTTATTTTATTGCTATACCTCGCCTTTTGTATTAAAGATACCTACCAATCATAACCCTCTTAAATACTTAAAACAGTGACCAAGAAATACAACAACATATTAGATACGATTGGTAATACACCTATCGTTCCAATAAGGCATCTTAACAAAAAAGATAAAGTTAAGATTTTTGCCAAACTTGAGTCTTTTAATCCCGGGGGATCGATTAAAGATAGAATAGCCCTGTCCATGATAGAAGAGGCAGAGAGAAATGGTCAATTAACCAAGGATAAAATAATTG
>CAYTDY010000222.1:0-4171 GCA_964436665.1 uncultured Desulfobacteraceae bacterium | reverse complement strand
TGAATAATGCTGGCATCTCGTTAGGGAAAACAATAGAAGAGACTACCCTTGATGAATGGGATTCGGTAATGGGTACAAACTCAAGTGGGGCTTTCTTAGGCACTAAATATGCAATTGAGGCCATGAAGAATAATGGTGAGCCATGTTCAATAATAAATATATCATCTGTTGCGGTATATGTAGGCGACCCAGATTTTGCAGCGTATAACGTATCTAAAGGTGCTGTAAGGGTTCTTAGTAAAACAGCAGCGCTTCATTGTGGAGAGGCAGGATATACTATTCGAGTCAATTCAGTGTATCCAGGTTATATCCATACACCGATGGTGGACCAAGAGGCTAAGGATAAAGGCTTAACGACTGAGCAGTTCATGGCAAAATATGTAAAATTCCATCCAATTGGGCATGTTGGTGAGCCAAATGACATTGCTTATGCAGCTTTGTACCTTGCTTCTGATGAATCCAAATTTGTTACCGGAGCAGAATTGGTAGTAGATGGAGGTTGGTCAGCAAAATAGCAACTTGTCTCGAGGTAAGAGCAAGCAATCATGCCGGCAACATTGGCCAAAATATTCACCTCTTCCTCCTCAAGTTAAAACTAAATTACTGAGTAATGCGTTTGGCTCTTTCGTGAAAATAATCACGGGGCTACCTAAGATTATACCACATTCGTCCTTTTACCCCGGCTCGCCCACCCTCCCTGTTGCCCTTTTAAACTGGCTCGCCCAATCGCCTCATCACAATATTGACACACAGCATAGGCAGTAATTTTCTGCCCTGGTGCTGGCAGGGTGTCCCGTTATTCTATTGATTAAGTAGAGACTCTTCCGCGCCATCCCGGTCGGAGCTGCTCCCAGCAGCTATAAGCGCAAATGTCGATGGGCTTCCAGCAGAAGTAGTATAATAAGACGCAAGCGAATGTCAATTCTCAGGTAAAGATGGTACATCCAAACCTGTGCGGATATAGCTCAGTCCTACGAAACGGCGGCTGAGCCTTTAACAATTAAAATTTAAATCTACGGGTTTTAGAATTCAGGAAGTGATTTATATGAAAAAGCTGGCATACTTTCCAAATGGTGGTGATAGCATGATTGGACTTTCAGCGAAACTAGAGTCCCTGAAAAGTATATTGTCTGAGATGGGGAGCGTACTCATCGCTTATTCAGGCGGGGTGGATAGTACGTTCTTGCTTAAGGTTGCCTCAAGCGTGTTAGGAGATAGGGTGATCGCTGTTACCACAAGTACGGAAACATATCCATCAAGGGAGCTGAGGGAAGCTAAGCAAAATGTGAAAAGGCTTGGCGTAAAACATGTTGTTATCAATACGAATGAATTGGATGACGAGAACTTTGCATCAAACCCTCTGGAAAGATGTTACTATTGTAAGGAGGAGCTATTCTCTAAGCTAATAGGATTAGCAAAGCAATATGAATTGGACTATGTTGCTGATGGCTCAAATTATGATGACGTAAGCGATTTCCGTCCAGGCATGAGAGCAGCCTCTCAGTTCGGGGTAAGGAGCCCCCTAAAGGAGGCCATGCTGACAAAAGAGGAAATCAGAATATTGTCGAGGGAGATGAATTTGCCTGCGTGGGATAAACCACCCCAACCTTGCTTAGCGACAAGGTTTCCATATGGTGCGAGGATCACCAGGGAGCAACTTTCAAGGGTTGAACTCGCAGAGGAGTTTCTGGAGGGGTTTGGTATCAAGCAATTAAGAGTCAGGGTTCACGGTGACATAGCAAGAATAGAGGTCCTAAAGGAGGACATGCGCATATTTCTCGATGAGAATATGTCCAAAGAAATCGTGGACAGATTCAAGGCTCTCGGATATACATACGTCACTTTGGATATTCAAGGCTACAGAATGGGTAGCATGAACGAGCCATTAAAAAGGGAGAGTTAGAATTGGACAGAGAGAAAATCAAGGAACTTCTAGAAAATGTTAAGGCTGGGGAAATCGAAGTCGCCGATGCATTGAGAATTCTGAAATTTCTCCCCTATGAGGACCTAGGTTTTGCCAAGATAGATACCCACAGGGACTTAAGGAAGGGCTTTCCAGAAGTAATACTCTGCAAAGGAAAAACCCCAGAGCAAATAACAAAAACCGTAGAGGGGCTTTCATCAGGGAACAAGCTTATCATGGCTACTAAAGCCAATAAGGAGGTTTATAAAGCTGTCAGAAATATAAGGACGGATGCAATCTACTATGAAACGGCTGGAATAGTGCTAATCGGCCAGAGGAAAGGGGAAACAACCAAGAAGACAATCTTAGTAGTTAGTGCCGGGATGGCTGACCTGCCAATTGCCGAAGAGGCTGCGGTCACCGCAGAAGTCCAGCGAAACCCTGTTGAAAGGCTCTACGATGTTGGTGTTGCCGGAGTCCATAGGCTCTTCGACAATAAAGAAAAGTTGTTCCACGCCAACGTTATTATAGTTGTCGCCGGGATGGAAGGGGCTCTAGCCAGTATAGTCGGAGGACTAGTAGATAAACCGGTAGTTGCTGTCCCGACCAGCGTAGGCTATGGCGCCAGTTTTGATGGACTAGCCGCTCTATTAACCATGCTGAACTGCTGCGCACCAGGCGTGGTGGTCGTAAACATTGATAACGGATTTGGGGCGGGATACTTTGCCAGCGTCATAAACCAAATGGGTGAGGAAAAATGAAGATAGCATACTTTGATTGTTTCTCGGGCGTTAGCGGGGACATGATTTTAGGGGCACTGCTCGATGCCGGGCTTGATATACGAGAGCTTGAAGCAGGGCTAGGCAAGCTAAAAATCTCCGGATACAAGCTCAAAGTAGAGAGGACAGCCAGGAAGGGTATTTCAGGAACAAAGTTTAGCGTCGATATAATTGAGCAGAATGTGGAGAGGAGATTAAAGGATATTGTTGAAATTATTGATCAAAGTGATTTAGATGACGACATCAAAGATTTAAGCAAGAAAACATTTAAAGAATTAGCCACGGTTGAAGCGAGCATCCATGGCAAGAGTATTGATGAAATACATTTTCACGAGGTTGGAGGATTAGATTCCATAATAGATGTGATTGGTTCTCTCATCGGCATAAAGAAGCTTGGCATTGAGGCCACATATTCATCTAAGATCCATGTGGGAACAGGTTTTCTTGAGTGTCAACACGGGGTTCTTCCCACCCCAGCCCCGGCTACTCTTGCATTGCTGAAAGGGATACCAATTTACTCCACGGGCATAGAGGCAGAACTGGCTACACCAACAGGGGTTTGTGTTCTGAAAACCTTGTCCCAGGATTTTGGGATTATGCCGGAAATAAAGGTAGAGAAGGTCGGTTACGGTGCTGGAAGTAGAGAATTGGAAATACCAAACTTATTGAGAGTCTATGTTGGTGAAACTAACCAGGGAGGATATGAGAAAGACGAGGTTATTCTTATCGAAACGAATATTGATAACATGAATCCAGAATTATTAGGCTATGCTTCTGAAATACTCCTAAAGCAAGGTGTACTTGATGTATTTATGACACCGATATTCATGAAGAAGAATAGACCAGGAACCATGCTAAGTGTTTTGACTACATGGGACAGACTCGACGATATCCTCTCAACGATCTTTAAGGAAATGACAACACTGGGAGTCCGAATTCGCCATTTAGAAAGGAAAAGACTTTCAAGGGAAATTATCTCAATGAAGACAAGATTTGGGGAGATAAAAGTGAAGATAGGCAAGATTGGAAATCAAATCAAAAACATCACACCGGAATACGAGAGCTGCAAAGAAATTGCGGTGAAGCAAGGGATTCCTTTAAAGGATATATACGATGAGGCAAAAGAGACAGCTCGAAAAGCATTATTTGGGGAAAAGAGAACTAATTGAAAGTGTAGTAGACTAGACTTAGTCTGACATTTCTGGCAAAGTAATAAAGGATTAAAGCCAAAATGTCAGATGACCACAGAACAGAAGAGAAAATTACCAAGAACAAGCTTGGGCTAATCAAGTTAGCCAAAACACTGGGGAATATATAGCTAACACAATTGAAGCCGGAGCACCTTCAGCGCTACTACATGGTAACCCCCAGGCGTGAAAATGAGGCTGTTGAAAAATTCGGTTAGCTATCCGTTAGCTAAAATAAAAATGCTCCCTGTTTTCCACTTGATTATCAGGGGCATTTTAGCTTCAGAAATTGGTAGCGGGGG
>CAYTDY010000221.1:3662-4175 GCA_964436665.1 uncultured Desulfobacteraceae bacterium | reverse complement strand
CATATCTTTTGATCTTAAATATTCAACAGCCTCCTTGCCATCTTCCTGCCTTGCCACGATTACATATTGCAATCTTTCCTCTAAGACTGCCTCAACAGCTACCTCGAATTCAGGTTCAACCTTAATAAAGTCTGCTACCACGCCTAAGATCCTACCTTCTTTAATAGTCTTCGGCTCATAAGAGTTCATGATTGTCTGAACACCTGATTTATATCCTTCATAGTTTTCAATAAAGCCACTGATGGTCTTTAATTGAGAACGAAAGAGATTTAATTCTGACTCTACTGATGATCTTTCAGATTCTTTTTTTCCACTTAATTCTTCCAACTCTTTGAGCAAAGGAAACAATGAGACTCTCGCCAACCCAAAGAAATGCAAATATTCTGGGATTTTCCGCGATGTTCGTATTTCGCGAATTAGGTTACTAATAAGTCTGTTTATGTAAACGGTGGGGGACCGAGCTAGACCACCGAATGCAAGGTGCGTTGCACCCAAGTCAATATAGTTTCTATA
>CAYTDY010000221.1:0-3652 GCA_964436665.1 uncultured Desulfobacteraceae bacterium | reverse complement strand
TGTACATTTTTCTCAATTGATCTTAACTGGATTAATGACTCTTCTCTCCTTCCCTTTTTTTCATTTAATAAAAGTGCCAGTGTTTCGAGTTTTTTTGCAATATCTTTGGATTCCTTTTCAAGCCCATTCTTTTTGATATCTAACTGATTTGCCATTTCAGAGAGATTCCTTATCTCACCTGTCAGTCTCGCCTCGTTAGTTGTTAATTCAATTAGCTGGGTTTTTTCTTTTTTCAATCCATCTTTCATCCTATCCAATGCTAACCTTTGGTCTCTGAAAGTAGCATCATATTGAGAACGAAGGATTGAGATCTCCTGAATCGATTTCTGTAATTCATTAATTCTGGAGTTGATCTTTTTAATTTCAGATTGAAATTCAGTTAATCTTTCACCTATTTCCTCCTTCTCTTCATTCAGCCTAATGTCAGCCTTACGAAATCTTTCCTGATCAGCAGACAAATATTGTAATGTGTCTTCATTCTGTCTGCATTCTTCCCTGAGGGAAAAGACCGATTCCTTGAGAGCAGACAGGGCCTTTTCTTTCTCTATTACTTCCACATTCTTCATTTCAATAATGTTCTCAGATTCAGAGAAAAGCGTCTCCAATCCTTTCTGCTTTTCTATGATTTCATCAATGGTCTTCCCCCTCTTCATCTTCTCTGTTTGTAATTCAGCATAGTTATAGGCATGCAAAACAAGATTCAATCGCTGGATCTCAGAGCTTACCTCTTTGAACCGTCTGGCCTTCCCAGCCTGCCTCTTGAGGGAATTCATCTCTCTTTTAATCTCACCCAGAAGATCTTCCACCCTCCCGAGATTTTCTTTTGTTAAGGATATCTTTCTTAAAGACGCCTCTCTTCTTGCCTTGTACTTAGAAATGCCAGCCGCCTCCTCTAATAGAAGCCTTGTCTCTTCTGGTTTTTGCTCTATTATAGAACTGATCTCTCCTTGGGCAATAATAGCATATGCTCTATTACCTAATCCGGTGCCCATAAATAGATCATAGATGTCTTTTAATCTACATGCTGAATTGTTGATGAGATATTCACTTTCACCAGACCGGTAGAGCCTTCTGCTAATACATATCTCGCTTGCATCATATGATTCCTTGCCATTTTCAAGTGTCAGGCTTACCTCAGCCATACCCAAGGGCTTTAAAGGACCTGCCCCTGAAAAAATCAGGTCTTCCATCTGGCGGCCGCGCAGCTGCTTTGGGCTCTGTTCACCCATAACCCACCGTACGGCATCAACAATATTGCTCTTCCCACAACCATTAGGGCCAACAAAGGCGCTGATTCCTGGAGAAATCTGGATGTTCAATTTGTCCATAAAAGACTTAAAGCCTTGAATATAGATATTTTTTATTCTCATCTTTTTTGCCTCCATACCCCTTAGGATATTACTAATAACAGATATTAACATGACTGTAAAGAGAAAAATACTACATCCTGTATATTAAATTTTCTATGCTGCAATATATTGTGGAAAAAGTTTCATGGCAAAAAAATATTGCTTGACATAATCTTGTTTAACTATTTAAAATGAAAATAATTATACGTTTCGGAATTTCAACAACTTATGGATATTACAGAGATTGTTTTGTGACTATAAGTTTTGTGACGCCAATGAAATATTACCTATCACCTAATACTAAACGAAAAATATTCATTCTTCTTATATTCCTGATCACTCTTCCCTGCTTATGTACACCTCTGGCTCAAGGAAAAGAGAAAGACACGTTTTCTATCTCCTTAGTGCAACAGGCTACTGTCAAAAAGATGGATGGCAGGGAGATTATTTATGAGCAATATAAGGTAAAAGAGGGTGATTACATCTGGCAAATTCTGCGCCAGAAAGGATTACTTAAAAGACCAGATCTTGCTGAGCTAATCTCTTTATTAAAAAATATGAATAAATCTTTGACAAATCTCGATATTATTCATCCGGGACAGACTATATTGATTCCACTTAATATAGCACCAGTTAGAGGATATAAAGAAAAGGAAGGGTTATTCCATAAATCAATAATGGGTATCTCCTCATTGAAAGATATAAATTTTGAGAATTATATGATTAAGCCTGGTGATAATGTGACAATGATCGTCTGCAGCAGGTATAAAATACCAATTAAATATATCTATAATGAGTATCTGGATCTTGTCCGGAAATTTAATCCAACCTTAAAAAACCTCGATCTCATCTATCCAAATCAAGTTATCAGGCTTCCCATCTATTCTCCACAGATAGTCAAGATACCTATTATTAAGGCCAAAAAGTTAGAGATAACCCCAAAGAAGGTTAAGATTACCCCACCTGAGGATACTGGCCAGACTCTTTCTCTAAAACAAAAGCTTAGGGATGTTTTCAATCAAATGGGCGAGGAATGGATTGATACCGGTGAGCAGTTCATCCCCTTGAAGTCAGGTGGCCAGATAAACTTAAAGGCCGACTCTTTCCCTGTGTTAAATTTAAGTAGTGGCATGAGGTTGATTGTTGACATAAAAAACGAACTCCCTGAAGACATCAGCCAGTTGATTGAAGCTGACTGGGAGGATTATCGGATAGTACGTCTATCTACCGATGATAACCTTAAAACAGCCATGGATAAAATTATTTCAGCAAGTAATTATAATAAGATTCTTAAATCTGGGGAGCAATTTAAAATAAAAAGTGGGAATATAGATATTTCCATAGCTGGCGACTGGGTTATTATTCCACATAGAGATGAGAGAGATATCACCGATAAAATAGTAGCCATTTATCTTATTAATAATCAAGCCGAACAGACACCAAGAATGCTTAGGGCATATCTCGAGAAATTAGGTATAAGGATTATTGACTATTCAGATTTTTCTGTCCATGAAGATGTTAAAGGGGATGTTCCCGATGTCCCCATTCAAAAGGAGATAACAATTGAAGAAAATATAGATTTCCCTTTACCAACCCTTCTATTAAACCTTGCCGGACAGCCCTTCTCCACTCAATTAAAGATTCCCGTCTATCAAAGAGAAGGTTCCGGATTTAATGTACTCATTCAGGCAGATCTCTTTTTTAACAGAAAAGGCAAAGACTGTATCATAGACACGACAGGTCTATCGCCTGCTATTATATCTTTGCTGAAAAAGCACCAATTTCTTGTTCTCTCTCTTGCCGGCGAGAAAGATCTAAACAGGATGACAGAATTAATACTTGATTTCCTTGGGCTTTCATTTGAATCTAAATCACATCAGTTTCTGGCTTCAGCCAGGGATGAGACAAGAAATATAACATTTACCATTCCAGGGATCAGCTTTTACGACCATGAGGGAAGAAAGATCCTGGCAACCGATAAAAAGATGCCGGTAGAGATTGTATCATTCCTGAATCAAAAGGGGTATACTATCCTTGAGTTAAGCCAACTTGAAAGTCAATAACCAGCCTTCTTTATTTTCTCGCACCAGTACAGTCGTTCCTCCTTACGGGGCAGGCAGAGCTCGCAGAGACCACTGAGAATGCATTGAAGAGAATAATCCAGATAACTGAAGAGACCTTTGAACAGGTTCTGCATCGATTGAAAAAATCATCGGTGATCGATCTTAAAGAGATCTCCTTCATAGACCCTTATGGAATGGTCGGGCTCCTTGAGATTGGAGAAATTTATAGACCAACAGTTA
>CAYTDY010000220.1:0-4176 GCA_964436665.1 uncultured Desulfobacteraceae bacterium | reverse complement strand
TACTACAGTTTTGCAAAGTGGGGACTGATAAAATGAATACAGAAAGCTTGAACGAAGTTATTAAGATAGCACGGGAAAGAAAAAGTCACGCAGCATTTTTCAGAGGTTGGTTGAGGAATGAATAAATATAGGATTTTTATCAGCGGCAATCAAAAAGCACTTAAACATGAACGAATTGCCGTAAAAGAGGTAATAGTTAATAATCCAACCCTAAGGAGCTTCTTTGATATCTTCCTTTTTGAAGATTTACCAGCGAAGGGAAAATCACCAACTTCAACCTATCTCAAACAAGTGGATGACAGTGATATCTATATTGGAATCATCGGGAATGATTATGGAATTAAGGGGAGAGATGGTTTATCAGCAACAGAGAGAGAATTCGGGCGATCTTTACGGCCAGGGCCAAGAAGAGAAATTCTTATTTTTGTGAAGGGGAAGACCGATTCAAATAGAGATAAAGACACGCAGAGATTCATAAGTAACATCAAAGACTCCTTTATCTATAGGCGATTTGTTAACATTGATGAATTAAAGGCACAGGTTCTCAATAGCCTTATTTCTTATCTCGATGAAAAAGGAAAGCTTAGCAAAACTCCTTTTGACCAAGCCATCTGCCGGGATGCAGGCTATGAAGATTTAGATGAGCAAGAAGTAAGAGACTTTTTGGAAAATAGGGCAGTTAAACTTAAAGTTGATGTCCCTAAAATTTCCATCAGAGAGATTTTGCTAAAAACCTTAAAGGTAATGAAGGAAGAAAATGGCGAACTTAAACCTACCAATGCTGGCTTACTTTTCTTTGGCAAAAATCCCTCAGAATACATCACTCAAAGTGAAATAAGAATCGCACGTTTTAAAGGTTTCACACGAACTGAATTTGTTGATTCAAAAGAGATCAAAGCCCCAATTTATAAAATGCTGGACGAGGTGGAATTGTTTTTTAGAAGAAATACCCGCTTGGCCAGTAAGATCGTCGAGTTTAAGAGGGTTGAAATTCCTGAGTATCCTTATGAAGCCATACGAGAAGCAGTGATCAATGCCATTGCCCATAGGGATTATACCTACCACTGGGCGCCAATTATGTTTTCTATTTTTGACGATAGAGTAGAGCTGAGCAGTCCCGGAGGCCTTTTACCAGGCTTGGATATTAAAAGGTTAGAAGGCCATCATGCGACACGGAATAAAGTAATCTGTCACATTTTTCATGAGACAAAGGATATGGAGAAGTTTGGGACAGGCATTGGAAAGATGAAAAGACTCATGAAAGGACATAGACTATCGGAACCTGAATTTTTAGAGGAAGGGAATTTCTTTGTGGCTAAGTTCTACGGTCCAGGAGATAAGATTCTGGATTTGGTGCCCAGCATTCCAAAGGAAAGACAGATAGATTTGAGAGAATTAGGATTGAATGAGAGACAAATTGAAGTGCTGAGGTTGATGTTAAACGAGAGAAGGACTTTTACAATTAAGCAATACATCAAAACGTTTAAGATAACTGACAAGACAGCGAGAACAGACCTGAAAGAACTGGAATCAAAAGCCTTTGTAGAAAAAATTGGAGAAACAAAAGGTGCGTTTTTCAGGGCGAAAACAGGATTACCGAAATAATTTTGAAATTACCGAAATAATTACCGAAATAAATTACAAGATAAATACATGATATTTGTAAAATGAATACCTCCGAACTCCAAACTCCACACTTCCACCGTGCTGGCGTTGGGTGAGGCTGGGGGAGGTGTAAAGTATAAAAAACCGTGATGGCTCGATTTTATTAAAAGTGGCTCGATTCGTGGCTCGTTTCAGTTATTGGCTCGAAAACTCCCCAAATGGCTCGTTTTTTGGCTCGATTGAAATTTGGAATTCGCCAATTGACTCATAACGATAAGGTATAGCACACAAAATGGTGCATATTTTTATGGCGCAAATCAATGGAAAATGGCGCAAAAACCGGAATTTCAAAGATTATAGTGGAATCATGGCGGATAAATTAAAAAAGTGTCGGATAATATGTTGGATAACAATGTCATGAAAGACTGACGAATGTCACGAAAAATGTCACGTAATAGTGTCCTAAAAAATTCTAAAATGTCCCTAAAAATGTCCGAAATCCAAAATGCTAACTTTACGCTACCAGAGGGCTGGCACTGGGTGAGGCTGGGGGAGGTGTGTGAGATAATAACAGGCTCGACACCAAGAACAGATGACTCCACTAACTGGAATGGTGACATACTTTGGGCAACACCAAATGACATGGGCAAGCTTACAGGATTTACTGTTGGTGATACCGAAAGAAAAATATCTGAAAATGGCCTTAAAAGCTGCAGCACAAAGTTACTGCCTCCTGGGAGTGTCCTGCTAACAACAAGGGCACCCATTGGGCATTTAGCAATCAACACAAAGCCTATATGCACAAACCAGGGTTTTAAAAGTTTTATTCCATTATCTCAGATATATAATTGGTTTTTGTTTTTTGCTCTAAAATATTTTGTCCCTGTTCTGCAATCCATGGGCCGAGGCCAGACTTTTACCGAGATTTCAAAAAGGCAAGTTGAGAGTTTTGGAATCCCCCTCGCCCCTCTCCCTGAACAAAAACGCATCGCTACAAAAATTCAGGGACTAATGCAAGAGGTGGAGCGTGCCCGAACTGCCTGCGAAAAGCAGTTAGAAGCAGCCAAAGCCCTGCCCGCCGCATACCTGCAAGAGGTTTTTAAAAGCGAAGAGGCAGAGAAGTGGGAGAGAAAGAGGTTGAAGGATGTGTGTGAGATAATAACAGGCTCGACACCAAGAACGGATGACCCCACTAATTGGAATGGCGATATTCTTTGGGCGACACCGAATGACATGGGCAAACTTACAGAATTTATTATTGATAATACTGAAAGAAAAATATCTGAAAAGGGCTTTAAAAGCTGCAGCACAAAGCTACTGCCTCCTGGGAGTGTCCTGCTAACAACAAGGGCACCCATTGGGCATTTAGCAATCAACACAAAGCCTATATGCACAAACCAGGGTTTTAAAAGTTTTATTCCATTATCTCAGATATATAATTGGTTTTTGTTTTTTGCTCTAAAATATTTTGTCCCTGTTCTGCAATCCATGGGCCGAGGCCAGACTTTTACCGAGATTTCAAAAAGGCAAGTTGAGAGTTTTGGAATCCCCCTCGCCCCTCTCCCTGAACAAAAACGCATCGCTACAAAAATTCAGGGACTAATGCAAGAGGTGGAGCGTGCCCGAACTGCCTGTGAAAAGCAGTTAGAGGCTGCCAAAGCCCTCCCCGCTGCGTATCTGCGAGAAGTTTTTGAAAGCGAAGAGGCAAAGAAGTGGGAGAGAAAAAGTTTTAAAGAGTGCATTATAAAAACAAAGGGCTTGAAAATTAAAGGGATACTACAAAAAGATTACCAAAAAACAGGATGTTATCCTATCGTTGATCAAGGACATAATTTGATATGTGGGTATACGGACGATCAAGCAAAACTTTATAGAGGAGAGTTACCTGTCATCGTTTTTGGTGATCATACAAGAATTTTAAAATATATTGATTTTCTTTTTACTATTGGCGCCGATGGCACCCAAATAATGCAACCTAATAGAGAAATAATTATGCCTAACTTTTTTTACTTTGCTTTATCGAATCTTAGAATCAAGGATCTCGGTTATAGTAGGCATTATAAGCTGTTAAAAGAGATGAGTATTCCCATCCCTACTCTTCACATCCAGCAGCGCATCGCCGTTGAACTCAAAGAAAAAACGGCACAGGTGGAGAAACTTCGCACATCCATTGAAAAACAATTAGAAGCCCTCAATGCCTTACCTCAGGCAATTTTGGGAAAGGCGTTTAGTGGTGAGTTATGAGAAAAAAACAAAACAATCGCAAACTTGCAACACCACAATCGCTGAATGCTTATATCAAAGGCATATGCGATATTATGCGGAGGGTAGGGGGAACCACATGAATAAAAGAATAGTGAAAGAAGCCATAAAGGAATTTCAGGAATGGGAACTGCCTGAAGTGCTTCCCCGGGAAATTGATGTCCTTTCATATAAGATGGGACGTAGATCCTGAAACAACTTGTGATTTACTTCTATATTTTAATTTCCTCCTGTCTAGAATTGTCCTTTATGACATTTTACGAAATAATAGCAGAATGCCCCGCTTTTCAAAGCGGGGATGAATGCATC
>CAYTDY010000219.1:0-4177 GCA_964436665.1 uncultured Desulfobacteraceae bacterium | reverse complement strand
ATTTTATTTCAAAATCTTATTACAACTTTATGGAATTCATATCATTTTATGAAAAGCATTTTCGAGCTATATGTGAAAAAGAATTTGAGGAATTTGAGTATATAGAAAGAGAACATTGGTTTACAGTCGATTCTCCTTTTTATAAAACAATGGATCACTTTTACGAAGAAGGTAAAAGGTTGTCATTAAAAGAGTCTTAACGATAGTAGTATTAATCAAAAAATGGTCTAACATGGCTTTTGCAGCCGACAGCTAATCGCTGTGCCTGAAGAGCAGCGTTATGCCTTGAAGTCTTTTCGATATAGATACTGGTGGTAAGGAGAAAAATCCATGAAAAATGTTTCAAGAGGATTAATAATAACTGTCTTCGTATTTCATATTTCTTTTGTCGTGAGTTGTATGTCGACAACTTCAGAGAAATATCCATCATGGTACAGACCTGCTGTAGATTATGATTTATCTGAAGTAAAAACATTTGTTGCCAGTATGGACAAACAATTTAGCACCCTTGGATTTAAAGGGATTCATTTTGGAATGGCACATGATCAAGTCAATGAGCTTGTAAGGAAGACACCTTGGGGGTATATGTTTCGAAGTTCCTCTGGTACAATCGATACCGGGAAGAAACGATATGATGAAAACTGGCCAGATGAACCTCAATACAAATTATCTAATTTTCTTAAGGGAGACAAGAGCAGGGCAGGAGCAGTATGGGCTAACATAGGTTGTGAAGGCCCAAAAGGAGAAGGTAGTTGTTATTGGATTCAAACTGTATCCATAAGATTCTTTAATGGAAAACTTGTTGAGTTCGACATGTCAAGCCCTCAATGGTCAGCCGATAAAATAAATACAATGGTTAAAGATTGGGGAAAGTTCGCATTAAAAGGATTAATCAAGAAATATGGAGAACCGACCAAAATCTATAGCTCTTTTGATAAAATCAGTATTTTTTCATTCAAGTCTGGTTATGATATCACTCTATGCGGTTGGAAGCTTGGACAGGAAGAGATAAAACTAACTATCAGTGAATATGAATCTAAATTTGGGTGTTCCATAAAATTTCAAAATATAGAAGGTGTTAATAGAATTAGAGAAAATCAGTCAAAAGGAATAACTGGATTTTAATAGTAGAACTGTATCAAATCAATAAGTAGTGATAATGGTCATAGAAAAGGCTTTTTAGGTTGAACCATAAAATGGCCTAACAAAAGGATTCAGCACTCGGCCTAAAGCAATGCCGCTCCCAACGGTCGTAGTTTTGCGGCATTCTTTGCCTTGTTCAAGTAAGTAGCAGTTAGCAGCCAACTGCTTATCCGTTATGCAGGAAAAAATGACTATAGAAAATGAAAAGACCTCGTCCTAAACAATTTGATATATCAAAACATAAAAACCTTATTGAGAGTCTAAGGGGGGTATCCACTATTGAGTTCGAAAAAAAGACAGAAAAAATTGTTTATGACATTTTAAAAAATTATGAAGGCTTCGTCGATGTAGGCAATGGGCCAAATTTTAGAGGAACTCCATTTGATTTTACTGGATACAAGAATGGTCACCCACACATAATAGAATACAAAGGTTCTCGTGGTAGATTTCATACACCGAAGGAAACTCAAAAAAGAAGGCTCAAGGAAATATTAAACTGTTTTAAAAACCTTCACATTGCCTTGCTTCAGGTAAAAGCAGAGAGCGGAAAATATCGCATATTCTACGATGATGAAATGGATATATTATTTGAAGGCAAAGAGACTCCTTTGAAGCCAATAATCAATTGGTTGAAAAAAAATTTAATGGCATAACCTGTCACTGGAGAGGGACGTGGAAAACGCTGACGCGTTCCTACACCACTCAGTTCCTCGTTAGGCTCCTGTGACATAAATACTAATATTATTGTTTTCTATTGAGGTGAAAATAATTGGTATCGTTCATACTTATGGAACTGAGTCTGACTTGAGCAGAAAAAACAAATGCAAAAAAATTGTATACAAACCAAACTGCCTTAACCACTTTTACGATCCAGCGAAACATCCTAACTTAGTCGTTTTGGGTGTAGATATATTCATACGAGATTTTTACGATGCTGTAGACAAATTTCTAGCCGACATAGAAAAGGATGAAAATCTAAGAAAGCGTGCTGAGGCTAGATTGCCTAGCTTATTTCATATAAAAAGGCGTCAGTGAAATGTAACATACTGAAATGAAATATATTTTTAAGCCTAATAACAGGGTCAACCAGGCGACGAGAACTGCGGGTGACTAACGGGCAAGCGCCTTGGCGCCTCTGGTTATCCTGAGCTTTTTAGCTGACCCGGTTATATTTTCCCGGAGAGAAGGAGATGGGTCTATTTACCCTCTTTAGTAAAATTACGGGTATTGAAGATAAAGTAAAGTGGTCTAGGGCAAAGAAAGTTGAAGTCATTGGCCCGTCATTTTTTGGGCAATATTACATATATATTGATCCGAATTTTAAGGTCGCCATTTTTCTTCCTAAGTCTGATAAGACCTTGCACGTGTTCATTGGAAATATTGTTGAGGCTCAAATTTGGCAAAAGTATTCTTCAAATGGGATTAAAGTTTACGAGAGTAACCCGGCTAAAGGTGGATTTGAATGGAAAATCAATCCCAACAATGTCTTATTTAAAGGTACCGGATTTCCTCCCGGAAAGCTTTTTTACGAAGGCAAAGTTGTCTCTTTTGAGGATTTTACTGAAGAGATTAACGACCAGTGGGCTAATGATAAGAAAGAAGAGTATATGAGGCTGATGAGTCAAGACGCCCAATCAGGAAAGAATGAGCGCAAGGTCTTACGCCCTAACGGGCCGAATGAAACGATGGTGGAAATAGACTCATTCAGACAAAGAATTAATGAGGAAGAAGATCTATTATTTGGAATAACTCTTTTCTATCAAGGCATAATTCAAATGTGGGCTGCTGATGAGGCTACACTTAAGGTGAATAGAGAAAGCTATGAACGGACTTCTAAAAGGATGGATGAAGCTATTAGAAGAGCCAGGGAACTCTTAAATGAAGTCCAAGAAAATCCCAATAAATTGAGCCTCTTGAAGCAATTTGACTTCCCGCCAACGATAGATGAGATGGCTAAAAGATCGAGGATACTTATTGAAGTGTATGACGAGTTATTTCCGGGGAGACCAAGAGAAAAGCCACTTAATCAAGAGCAAAATATACAACTCATGGAAGTAGCTTCAAATAGATTATGAATAATGTGGCGTATTATTTTAGCCTAACCATAAAAATCGGGGTCAGGTCTTGCAATATTAACTTTGTAGAAATGGGAAACAGGTCATTTGCGCAGAACGTGCATTACAACTACTTATCTGTCCCATGACCAAGGTATTTTCCTTATAGGCAAAAGGAATACAGTTAAGGGAAGACGTAAAGCAATTTCTGCACGATCATCCCGGTTTCTGCTTTCCGGTCTTTAGTCTCTTCTCAGACCCTATTTGATGTGAGCGGTTTTGTGTCAGTAGTATATTGTCCCTATCACAGATCAGTTATATTTGTATTTCTAATAAGTTAGGTGGAAGATAGGAGTTATAAATATAGTTGTTGCCATAGACTTAAATTGATTGATTTTTATATTCATTCCAACTAATCCGCCTGCAGCGAAATAAATATCAACATAAACTACGTAATTTTCAAGAAATTTTAATTTTTTTCTTGACAAAGGGGTATTTTTTTATAAAAGTGGGATAAAGTGGTAAAAAGTGGGATAAAAGTTATGAAAAATACCTTAAAAGACCTTTTTGAGGGGAGATCGAGACATGCACTTGATGAAAAGGGAAGATTGGCTATCCCGGCCAGGTTCAGGGAGATTTTAACAACAAGGGATGATTCATCCCTTGTTGTTACCAATCTTAACAACTGTTTGGTGGCCTTTGCCACGGATGATTGGCAAAAAATAAAAGAGAAGGCCGTAAATCTTCCGCTCTTTGATTCTGCGGCCAACATCTATATCCGTTATTTTATATCTGGTGCCATAGAGTGTCCGTTAAAACAGGGCAGGATTTTGATTCCTCCAGATCTGAGAGATTTGGCAGGATTAAAGAAAGAGGTCGTTTTGGTCGGACATTTAACCAGGTTCGAAATCTGGGATAAAGATAGGTGGGAGGAAGAGTTCGAAAGGGCCAAAAAATCCTTTCCAGGGATCAGTCAATCC
>CAYTDY010000218.1:0-4184 GCA_964436665.1 uncultured Desulfobacteraceae bacterium | reverse complement strand
AGAATTGTGGTATTGATAATCATACTACCCTCTCATAGAGGAAAAACGCCTTAGGAGATGTTCTATCTCCCGTTTTAGACCAACAGGGTCTTTATTGCTCGTAGCTGCTACTGATATCCTGCTCCTCCCTTCTTGCTCATCCACCCTCACCCAGAGCTTTTTATGAGAGGAAAAAAAGGTGATAAAAAAGCCGATAATAATAAGAAAGGATCCAATTGCCACCGTGTAGACACCTGGATCATGGCTCAGTTGGAGACCAGTATAATATTTGCTTTCTATTCTGTTGAGCTTGAAATAGTAAGGTTTAAAAAGACCGGGGTTAAATTTTGGAATCTTCTTAAATAACCCAGGGATGCTGTCTTTAATTTTTTCTATGTATTTGAACACCCAGAAGCGCATATTACCCTCAGAGGATTGAATATTTATAAGTACAGCCGGGCCCATAGACATAAGATCCTCATTTATCCTTAATATTTTCACCTTTGCATCTTTTTCTTTAATATAAAATGAATCCTTTTGTTTGACCTTTACAATAGTTCCTTCTTCATTTCCTTTTTTGACAGTGATGCATGCCTTGCCACCAGGAATAGATCCATAGCTTGCCTGATAAAACCTAATACCGTTAACTGTTATTGGATGATTGACCAGTAAAGGCCCTTGGTAAATGACGCTATTATTTTTGAGGAAGCTTAGATTTGACCGATATTGCTTAGGCATTCCATTATCGTAATAGGCAATAGAGAATTTATCACACCTTACAGTAAAATCTAATGCCTTAATCCCCTTTTGCCTTCCCAAATGGACAGTATTGGTAGATTCCCCCTCAGGTATATTTACGTAGGCTTCAAAGCCTAACAAAGAGCCTATTATTGCACCTGTAATTACAATCAATATGCTTAAATGAATAAGATATACACCGAAATGGGAGTATGCCCCCTTTTCTCCATAGAAAAAGGTGGTGTTGGCTGCATCTTTTCTCCTGATCCTTTTGTATTTTTTTGTGAGGAGATTTTCTACCCTATCCATAACTTCATTACGACTTCTTTCAACCAAAAGGACCCTATCAGGGGATAAATTTTCAAAAGGTTTACTTCTATCAATTGATGGTATTATGCTAAAAAGCTTCCAGGAAACAGGAAATCTTTTCAGGGAACAAACTATAAGGTTCAAAGACAGGAGGCCCATCAGGATAATGAACCAGACAGAGTGGTACATATCAAATAGTTGAAGAGACTTGAAGGCCTTAGCCAACCCAGGACTCAGATGACTAAAAGCCTCCCCTCCCCCATACTGCTGGGGAATAATTGTCCCCAGTATAGAGGCAATGGCAATGATAATTAAAAGAGTGATCGTTAGTTTTAAGGAGGAAAGAAAGGAGAAAACATTTTTTTTCATTTTCAATGTCACCTCAAGCCAACCCTATTTCCTTATCTGTTAGATAGCAAGCAGGATCCACTCCCCATATATCGCCACTTATTGCTTCAGCCCTGGCTCGAAAATTTCCACCACATATATCAAGCCACCTGCACCTGGAGCATCTTCCCTTTACATATCGGCGTTTATCTTTCAGTTGGGCCATTAAAGGATTGGTTAGATCAGACCATATTTGGCTGAAGGGCCGCAAAAGAACACTGCCGAACGAATGCTGACGCCAGAATTGATCTGCATAAACCAAACCATCCCAGCCTATACAACCTATTCCTTCACCTGAGCTATTTCCCCCGTTCATCTTAAGAAGTTCTAAAACTTCTCCAACCCGGGGATTATTTTCCTTTAGCATCCTTAGGTAGAGATAAGGGCCATCAGCATGATTATCTACAGTCAAGACCTCCTTTTTTAATCCTCTATTGTGCATATCCCTTGTCCTGTCGATGATAAGGTCAACTATCTGCCTGGTTTCATCGTGGGAAAGGTCTTGATCGATTAAATCTGATCCCCTGCCAGAGTAAACAAGATGGTAAAAACACATCCTCTCTATGTCCATCTCTTCCAGGAGATCAAAGATACCCGGCACCTGATCTATGTTCAACTTGTTTATAGTGAATCTTAACCCTACCTTAAGTCCTATCTTCTGGCAGTTTTTTATCCCATTAAATGCCATTTGAAAGGCGCCTTTCATCCCCCTAAAATGATCATTTACTTTTTCCAGCCCATCAAGACTTATGCCCACGTAGGAGACATCAGCATCTTTTAATAGAATCGCCTTTTCTTCATCAATGAGGGTGCCGTTAGTAGATATAACCGCCCTTATGCCTTTATCCACAGCATGTCTGGCGAGCTTATTCAAATCAGGCCTCAGCAAGGGTTCCCCTCCGGAGAAGAGAATAACTGGCACCCCAAAGGTGGCTAGATCATCGATTAAATTGAAGCCTTCTTCTGTGGTTAGTTCCCTATCACGACTTTGATGAACAGCCCTGGCATAGCAGTGGATGCAGTTTAAATTACAGGCCCTGGTAATATTCCAGACAACTACCGGTTTTTTATCCAAAGAAAACTGAAGCAAGTGAGCTGGCAGATCCTTTGATTGCCTGCCATATCTGATAGGATCAGATGGCTCAACTGTTCCACAGTATAATTTTGATATGCCTATCATATTTTTTCCCTTATAAATGGCTTGGCTAATTTTTTATTCATATTCCATGCCCTCCTCAGACCTGTCAAGAAATTTATGTAAATTTGTATAAATCCTTATCCGGCAAATTGATACCCTATTTGTATAATTCTTTAATTTCAGGATCTACCGTATTAAAGGCTCTTTAGTAATATTAACAAAAGTTAAGGGTAAAAATCTAAGGGTAAAAATCTATGTTGATAAATTCTTAGGGTATTGTTAATCTATAAACTAAAGGTAGTTTCAAATTTTAACAAACTAAATTAGGAGGGAAAAAATGGCAATCAAGGTTATAATTACAAGGAAAGTGACTAAAGGCAGACAAAAAGATTTGCTTCCACTCTTGATGGAGCTGCGGACAAAAGCCATGAACCAGAATGGATATATCTCCGGAGAAACATTAAAAGGGATAAGCGATCCAGACGAGTTTATGGTGATAAGTACCTGGAACAGCCTTGAAGATTGGAATGCCTGGGAGAATAACCCTGAGCGAAAAGAGTTCCAGGGAAAAATTGATGCCATCTTAGAAGAAAAGACAACCGCCAAGGCCTATCTTTATGGATAGGGGAAATTTTTAAAAGGCTCCTGATCCATTTTGATGATAATCTATTCCAACCCTACCATTTTCTTTAGTTACTAAGGAGAGCATTTTATTGTTTACATTGGCCATAACATAGAAGGCTCTAGGATAGTCATGAGGTCTTTTCTTCTGTTCCAAGGCTCCCGGCCTGGTCTTTTTTACGACTTATCTGCGGGGGAGTCTTGCCCCCTCCGCATTTCCGCCTTAGGCGGACTGCGGTTTCCCCCACTGATAAATCGTGAAAAGGACAGCGGCCTCCCACCAGTCACTGCAGAAAAAACCTCATGCCCATCCCGATACTGCAAACTATTTGATGCTCTCAATAGTAATAGCTTTTTACCAGTATTGGAATACTACTTCTTTGCCTTCTATTCAATTCTTTATCAATGGAGATTTGAGAGGTGACAAGGTTTGAATTGAGTGACCTAAAATTGACCGGGTACTTTCCTGGTGTTATTGGCAAGATAACCCAAGAGCATGCCATCTACTATTACGAAAATTGGGGCTTTGATATCTCTTTTGAGACGCAGGTCGGAATAGAGCTTTCAGGGTTCCTGAGGGGCTTTCAGGAAAATAGGGACGGATTCTGGGTAGCTACCTTAGCGGGAAAGTTTGCAGGTGCCATTGCCATAGATGGGAACCAGGAAAACAATGAAGAAGCAAGGTTGAGGTGGCTTATCGTTACCCCAGAGTTCCAGGGCAAGGGGATCGGGAAGGCATTATTGAGAAAATCAATAGAATTTTGCAAAGAAGCAAGCTACAAAAGAATATATTTGTGGACCTTCAAAGGCCTGGAACCTGCCCGTTATCTATATGAAAGTGAAGGATTCAAGCTCTGTGAAGCTCATGAAGTCAAGCAATGGGGGCAAGAAATAATAGAGCAGATGTTCGAATTATACCTTTAATTATATAATTATTCACACTCTCAAATCTCTCCCCCTCCTATGTTATTCCGGTGAAAGTCAAGTCAAAAATTTGTGGCTATGTTATGCC
>CAYTDY010000217.1:0-4188 GCA_964436665.1 uncultured Desulfobacteraceae bacterium | reverse complement strand
TAGAATGTATCTCTCCCTTTCTTACCTCTAAGTCAACACCATTCAGGGCCTGAACCTTCGCAAAAGCCATATGAATATTCTCAAGTTTTAGAATGACATCCCCTTCTTTCAGTTCACCTGTATTATTCATATCTTTTAAGCCTCCATAGTGAGCTATTTAAGTTCAAGGCATCACATAACTTTCAGATAAAAATAAAAATAAAAAAGCCTGCATGTGAGGTTCACATAACAGGCCCTCTTAAATTCCTTATAAAACCCTTACTCCAAAGGTTAATCAGCATCTTGTCAAAAAGGCAGGTTAGTAATAACATTTTTGCTGGGTCAAGAGGTTTATCCAAAATCCCATATTGGCTTATTGAATTTGGGATTTACTTTCTTATTCATTATTTGTCAACAATTTTTTAATCTAATAAAGGCCACAAATTTTAATACTACCAAAGGGTTACAATTTAGCAAATGACCCCGACGCTTCGCCTCAGGGTTACATATATGGAAGTTACTTAGGAGCATTAAAATAGTTATTATTTAGCTTTATGTGGTTTTTATGAATCCATAAAAACAGACGTTATCCTGACATTTTAGAATTATCATAACGCCCTGATAGAATCTGGGGCATGAGATTCTCTTGGCATTGACGCAAAAAATAATCATCTGTCATTCCAGCGATGAAATCCCTAACAATCATTGCAGGGGGAGTATCATCCTGATATCGAGAGGACATACCATCCAAGAATTCTCTGAAAATAACTGAATGCTCATTACCAATTTTTAGGTCTTTGTAATATTTCTCGAAAAGCAACTCAAACATCAATCGCACCTTGTTAGTTTGACTTTTGGCCTTGGTGTGGGCGTATATGAATTCTTGGTTAAAATCTTTAAGGTTTTTTAGGGCCTCTGCCACCTCAGGGCTAAATGTAATGGAGGGTTTTTCGAGACTCTCGGAGATCAGATCCTCAACCAAGGTATATACAATAGTTCCATTTGTCTCCCCCAATCTACGGCGGCAATCCAGCGGTATTTCATTCCTTTTTATCAAACCGAGTCTTATTGCATCCTCAATATCTCTACCTATATAGCTAATGGTGTCGGCCATCCTCACAACACATCCCTCTATAGTCATAGGCCAGATAGGATATTCTGGATTTTCTGTTACCTTCTCTATCTCTTCTTCCAATCGGGTAAAATCTTTACTGCTGTCTGGACGTAAGGCAGGATTATGCACCTCACCATTATGGGAAAGGATACCGTCCAAAACCTGGAGGGATAGATTCCAACCAGCTCCTTTCTTTTCTAGTACCTCCAAAAAGCGAACACCTTGTGCGTTGTGTAAGAAATTACCCAGTCCATATTCCCTGGACAAATCTGACAGAAATCTCTCACCATCGTGCCCGAAAGGGGCGTGCCCTATGTCATGACCAAGGGCAATAGCCTCAATGAGATCCTCATTAAGCCTGAGCAGACGCCCTATAGTCCGGCCGATCTTAGAAACCAATTGCACGTGGAGAACACGATGAGTGATGTGATCATTTCTTATAAGGTAGAAGACCTGGGCCTTGTCAATGTATCTGGAATAGGCTAAGGAGTGAAGAATCCTATCGGCATCAACAGAAAAATCCTCCCTGTGACCGTCAATGATCTCTTGCTCATCTCTTCGTCTAATAGCCTGAATGCTTAGCGTGGCGTAAGGAGAGAGCCTATCCTTTTCCAAAAGATGGAGGTGTTGTTTAACACCTTTTAAGATCTTACTTTTATTCATTAGGTCTCTTTTGGTAGCAAAGGCAGAACTCAAAGAAAAGATACATGAATTCTAATAGAAGTTGCTATCAGGGGTCAATATAATTAATGAATAATTAATGATTAGTCTTGCAATTTCCTTTATAGGATATATCTTCTTTTATATCCTGATAAAAGTGCCTAAAGTTATAAGTGCCTAAAGTGAGCTAAAGTTGTGGATATGTTAACACTTAGAATCTTAAAACTTTAGGCACTTTAGCTCACTCCAATAATGAACTTACATCCTACTGAAAAGAGGGTTTTGTTGACTATCCTCGAGCATCGAATGATTAATAGCGGAGACACGATCGTTGTAGCTGTATCTGGGGGACCAGATTCTGTCTGTCTTTTGAAAATCCTTTTCCAGCTTCGAAAGTTGTTGAACGTTAGCTTAATCGTTGCCCATCTTGATCATGGATTAAGGCCAGAAGAAGATGAAAAAGAAACAGAATTTGTTGCCAATTTAGCGAGAAGACTACATCTCACCGCAGCCTATGATAAGGCGAGAAATATATCTGAGACACCTGGGGCCTCCATTGAGGAAAAGGCCAGGGTGATAAGGTATCAATTCTTGGAAAGAGCCTTAGATAAACATCAAGCCCAAAAGGTGGCCCTTGGGCACCATATGAATGACCAGGCAGAAACAGTTCTTATGCATCTTCTAAGAGGAGCTGGACCGACTGGTCTATCTGGAATACCTCCAATCCGGGAGGAGCGTTTTATAAGACCTCTCATAAATATAACAGGGGATGAAATCAACAGCTATCTAAAGCAAAAAGATATACCTTTTATGATTGATAGCTCCAACCTTGAAAAAAGGTATCTAAGAAACAAGATACGGTTAGAGTTGATACCCCTTCTTCTCAACTACCAACCAAAGCTCATTGAGCATTTGGGGGATCTTGCATTTCTGTGCAGGCAGGAAGACCAATTTATGGAGGAAGAGGCAAGCAAGGGGTTGCAAATGGTGACTCTCGATTCCTCAGACCATTCTTTAGGCCTTTCCCTTACCACTTTCGAAAATCTCTCAACACCCCTTCAATATCGCATTATCAGGCAGGCAATAAAAAGAGTAAAAGGAAATCTCAGGAGGATACATATTGGGCATATCAAGGCAGTCATTGATCTTGCCAATAATGTGAGGCCCCAGATCAGAATGAATCTTCCCGAAAACCTCATAGTAAGAAAGATATATGAAAGGCTTAGCTTTTCACTGAGAACTGAAACAGAGACTGGCGATTTTTCGTACGATATTGAGAATAGGGGGAGATTTAGAATTCCTGAAATCAATCAGACAATCTCGTTGGAGGAAATATCTAAAAAGGATTTTTTGCTCTCTTCTCCTTCACCTTATGAGGCATTCCTTGACCTCGACCGGCTCAAATGGCCTCTAAGAGTAAGAAATTTCAGGGCAGGAGACAAATTTACACCCCTTGGCCTTAATGGCTCCAAGAAGGTGAAAGATCTCTTTATTGACACTAAGATCCCATCTGAACAAAGAAAAAAGACCGCCATTCTTGAAAACTGTAACAACATAGTCTGGGTCTGTGGCATCAGGATTGATAACAGGTACCGGGTTAAGGAGAAAACCAAAAGAATTTTAAGATGTAAAATCGAGTAAAATGTGCTAATGTTAATAGTTTGAGTGAAGCTTCTCATTGAGTTATTTCTATTAATCTGTGAAGAGGGGTAAATAGTTGAATACATTTTCCAAAAATTTGACTCTCTGGCTGGTTATCAGCCTGATGATGATCTTGCTATTTCAAATCTTTAAAAAAGAAACCAGGCAGACTGGACAGTTAAGCTACAGCGAATTTCTGAGTATGGTAGAAAGTGGAGACGTCAGCCAGGTGACTATTCAGGGGGATAAAATCTCTGGTGTCGCAAATCATGGCCGATCATTTAGAACCTTTGCTCCTAAGGATCTTGAACTAATAAAAATCTTGCGCAATAAGGGGATAGAGATAACTGCCAGACCGGATGATGCATCTCCATGGTATATGACAATCCTTGTATCCTGGTTCCCTATGCTTCTCTTGATAGCCGTCTGGATATTCTTTATGCGTCAGATGCAGGTAGGAGGAGGTAAGGCGCTCTCTTTTGGTAAAAGCAGGGCGAGGCTTGCAACTAACGATAAAGATAAGGTAACCTTTGATGATGTTGCCGGTATAGAAGAGGCAAAGGAAGAGCTTCAGGAGATCATAGAGTTTCTAAGAGATCCAAAGAAATTCACCCGCCTGGGAGGCAGAATCCCCAAAGGTGTGCTTCTCCTCGGAGCCCCTGGAACAGGCAAAACTTTACTGGCCAGGGCTATAGCAGGAGAGGCGGATGTCCCCTTCTTAAGCATTAGTGGCTCTGATTTTGTGGAAATGTTTGTAGGTGTTGGTGCTTCAAGGGTGAGGGATCTCTTTGTCC
>CAYTDY010000216.1:0-4212 GCA_964436665.1 uncultured Desulfobacteraceae bacterium | reverse complement strand
AAAAAATCCTTTTTTATTTAGGGAAGGAATGAGAATAGTTTTTTTGAGTAACTTTTTTTATTTTATTTTATTTTATTTTTTATGATATTTTTTAAAAAAAACCATTATATATACATTAAGTGAGGGTAAGTAATGGGTAAACTAAAAGTTGCACTTATTGCTGGAGGGTGGTCAAGGGAAAGAGAGATATCCCTGAAAAGTGGAGAATACGTTTATAATGGCCTCGATAAAGATAAATACGAGGTTACGAGATATGATCCAAGTAAGGATCTTCTCAGATTAATAAAGGAATCTAAAAGTATTGATCTGGCGTTGATATTTCTCCATGGAAAGATAGGAGAGGATGGTTCTATACAGGGACTTCTTGATATATTGAATCTTCCTTATGTGGGATCAGGTGTCATGGCAAGTGCTTTAGCTATGAACAAAGCGATAAGCAAGGAATTGTTCAGGTGTGCTGGACTAAAGGTACCCAAGGAGATGGTACTTTTTAGGAATCAGGAGATTGATCCAGTCGAGATATTGTCTGTTTTGGGTAAACCTGTGGTAATTAAACCAGTAGCAGAGGGATCGAGCATCGGCTTAAATATATGTCATGAAAAAGAGAAGATTGTTGAGGCCATAACAGATACATTCACTACCAATTCAGAGGTAATGATTGAGGAATATATTGGGGGCAGGGAGGTAAGTTGTGCTGTTCTTGGCAACAGGGAACCAGAGGCCCTGCCGGTTGTTGAGATCATTCCCCAGAAAAAATATCATTTCTTTAGTTATACGGCCAAATACTTGCCAGGAGCATCCAAGGAGATATGTCCGGCCCAGATCTCTAATGATGCTTATAAGAAGGTTCAAAGCTTTGCCATAAAGGCCCACTGTTTATTGGGGTGTAGGAATTTTTCTAGATCAGATATGATAGTAACTGCTAAAGATGTTTATATCCTGGAGACAAATACAATACCAGGGATGACAGAAAATTCTATTTTTCCATTAGCCGCAAGGACAGCTGGATTATCTTTTTCTAAACTATTGGATAGATTGATCGAGCTCGCATTTGAGGATTAGGGGGAGAGATAATGTTAGAGGGAGAGATAGTTGACATTCAGTGTAGGAGATCTCATAATAATAACTTAGGGGCTTCGCCCTAATTGGAATATTGGAGCAATGGAATATTGGCCCGCCCTGGCGCGAATTGCATGGAATACGATATTATCGCTGTAATATTGTATGAGTTGAGTCTATAGAATTAGCTCATTACAAGTCAGGTCTGGGCCAGGGAGTGATGGGTGAACTTATCCTCCTTCACTTTGTTCAAGACAAGTTCTCACGATGAAGGAGAGGAAGAAAAACAATTAATATGGTTTTTTTACGTTTTTACTACCCACTACTCCATCATTCCATCATTCCATGTGGAGGGCACAAATTGGTTGCTATTAAAAGCTTCATCATTTTTATCAGTTGAAGAAATTTTGAGACGTTTAATATGAGTGGAAGATATGGAAAATATGGTGAGATAAAAAGATTTGAGAGGTTGCGGAAAAATAGAGGAGATTTATCCTGTGGTCAGGGAAGATCTCGTTTTTTAAAAGGTCGCACCGGAAAGTCAAGGCTATTGAAGAAACATTTTCGTTACCGGAGCCTGAAAGATTAAAGGGAAAGGATTTTTTCATCATGGAGACTGTAACTATAGATGGCGTTATCTTACATCTGAGCCAGCCAGATGAGTTACCAATGAATTGGGTTGGCCAGCAGGAATTAATAACACAGATTATGGCAGCATGGATGGTAATGGGTCCTGGTGATTTTCCCTTAAATCCACGCCTGATAGGAAAGCCAGGAGTGGGAAAAACAACCCTTGCCTATCATGCGGCCAGGCAGCTAAATCGGCCTGTATATCTCTTTCAGGCTACAATCGATACCAGGCCAGAGGATCTGATCGTCACACCAGTTATCAGCGACCAGGGAAAGTTAAAATATATTGCCAGCTCCATTGTTACTGCCATGATCAAGGGAGGGGTGGCGGTTATTGATGAGGGAAACAGGATGAGCGAGAAGAGCTGGGCATCCCTGGCACCCTTGATGGACAATCGGCGTTATGTGGAGTCAATTGTTGCCGGTATAAAGATTACGGCACATCCTGATTTTCGGCTATGTACCACTATGAACGATGACGCCAGCACCTTTGATCTTCCAGAATATATACATTCAAGGCTACAGCCTCAGATTTTCATTGATTTTCCTGACAGGGAAGAAGAGAGATTGATCCTGTCTGCAAATCTTCCCTTTGCTGATGAGCAGATCCTGGACTATGTGGTTAATTTTCTCCAGGTAGCCCATGAAGCACAGGAGAGATATACAGTCAGGGATGGAATTAATATTGCCAGATACGCCTTAAAAAGACTGAATATCACCAAGGAAGGTAAAGGAGTGGAAAAAGAAAGGATTGTATTGGCACTTAAAGAAGCGGCCTCCATGATTCTGGATGAGGGTGCCGCTGGATATTTTGCTAATATTATAGAAATTTATGGAGGCAAAAAAGATATTTGAATGGGGAAATGTCAGGCTTGTCCCTGTTTTACACAACAGGATTGAGTTTGCCCTTGAGGTAAGACATCAGTTTGCTTCCTTTAAGCCTGAGATTGTGGCGCTTGAATATCCTCCTACCATCGGCGAGAAGATTGTAGGGGGCATTAAGAGGCTGCCGCTACTTTCCGTTGTTTACTATGAAGAAGTTGATCACACCTTTATCTACCTCCCCTTGGAGCCAACCGATGGACAGGTAGAGGCAGCTCGATTGGCCCTTTCAAAAAATCTTCCTATACATTTTATAGACAGGGATACAGAGGGATACCCTATTGACCGCACACCTATGCCAGATCCTTACTCTATAAAAAGGATAGGGTACTGGAACTATTGTTATAGTTATCTAAAGGCTTACCCAGAAGGTCTCAATACCTCCCAGGATCAATTGAGGGAAAGGACCATGGCCTACCATCTACAGCAACTGGATAGAGAGGGAAAGAAAGTGCTTTTTGTGGGTGGCCTGGCTCATCTTCCAGGTCTCTTAAATTGTCTTGATAAACCCCAGGCACAGGTTATAGGTAGGACAAGCAGAGATGGTGTTATGCTGGCCCATTTACACAGTGAATCAAGCAGAGAAATCATGACAGAGATCCCTTTTCTTGACGCTCTCTATGAGAGATATAGGAATGATTCTAAAGGGGTTGAACCAGATAGATTGAAGGCCATTGATGAGTTGATTAGTATGGCAAGCAAAAATCATCTGAAGAGAAATAAAGAGGAGGTGACTGTTAGCCAGCTAAGGATTTTTAACAAGTTTGTTAGAAACTATGCTATTTTAAGCGGTTTTTTAACGCCCGATTTATACCAGATCCTTGTAGCGGCCAGAGGAGCATTGGATGATAACTTTGCATACGAGGTCTGGGATATTGCAACAGAGTATCCCTGGCAGACTGAATCGCCTGGATTGCCAGTACTTCGCATAAGGGGTGAGGACCTCTTTCTTGATCAGAAAAGAATTAGATTTCATAGGCATTTCAAAAGATTACGCAGAAGACTTGTGCCTGTACCTATAAAGAGGAGGCAAAAAGAAAGGTTTCCGGGAGAGTGGAAAAGGGCCTTCAAAGGTTATTCTATCTGCTCATACCAGCCAGAGGATATAGTGATAGAGGGATTCGGAAGTTACCTTAAAAAAAGGGCCCTCAAAGAGAAGTCAGAGGAAAATTCCCGCGTTGTTCCCTTTGTTAGCTCAATGATGGACGGAATTGATATCAGGGAGACACTCAGGAACTGGAAAGAGGGAGCGATATATGTACGGGAAAATATACCCCTAAAGGGAAAGGTGGGATCTGTGGTGTTTATTTTTACCCCGGATTCCCCTGATGCGGAAGGTAAAGAGAATTTTCCATGGCGTGTTACATGGCTGGGTGAGCACAATCAGGAATCAGATATGTCCTTTTATAGTACCCCGGCAGGTGAGGTAGTTGTTGGGCCTGGGATATCCAGGTGTCAGTATGGCGGGTTCATGCTTACCTTTCCTCCCCTGAGGGTTTATGATATCTGGAAAGATCCATTTTTTGATTTTGCAAGAAGCAAGTCAGAAAGACTTCTTCTTGCCGCCCTTGACTATTCCCTTGAAAGGCATGTTGTTTATGTGGCCTCTACCCCTCCATCTTCCCTCAGTAGATCATTTGC
>CAYTDY010000215.1:1435-4225 GCA_964436665.1 uncultured Desulfobacteraceae bacterium | reverse complement strand
TACTTATTGCATTATCATAAATGTGCTTTTCTTCTTGTTCGAGGTTTTTACCGTGTTTTACAGTCAGATACCGGAGCACATGCATCACTTTGAGTACCTCTTCTTTGGCATAGAAGGGCACGGAAAACTTGTTCCCCTAATGTGGGTTTCTTTCATAGGGATGGTGGTGGCAAGTATCATTTTGGTAATCCCCAGGATACGGAGAGATGAGACTACCTTAGCAATAGGTTGCGCATTGGTAATTATCACAACATGGTTAGATAAAGGGCTTGGTTTGATCACAGGCGGTTTTATCCCTAACCCTTTCGATAGGATAACCGAGTATTGGCCTACAGCACCTGAGGCATTGATTACCCTTGGCGTTTGGGCAATGGGGTTTTTTATACTCTCTATCCTTTATAAGATAGCTATATCCATAAAGGAAGAAGTAATAGACTAAAATAATTTAACAAGGAGGTTTTATCATGGCTAAAGATTATCTGATTAAGGTTTCCCTGGACGATGAAAAAACAAAGAAACTGCAAGAGGTTGGCTTGGGTGATAATATTACAGAGATTGATGGTAAAAAGGTAATTAAGGTTACACTCCCTCAAAAGAATCAAAGAAAGTTTGGCAAGGCCTTTCCAAAGGCTATATTAAATGAGCAAACTGGTGAAGTTGATGATTTTCCAGAGGATGCTGCCAATTTACTATTCGATGTAATAATAGAAATTAAGATGATGGATGTAATGCATCTATTTCTTGCGAAAGCCTTTAAACCCCTTGCAGGGAGACCGCTAAGGACACGTATTCATTAACCCTTAGATACTGACAATTTTATCTGCTTCAACAATCAATTCTGTGAGTTTGTCAGAGCCTGCAATTTCGCCATAGCTAAATTTAACCTTTGGATTGAATTTCTCATCACACAGGCCTCTGCCCATGGCACATGATGAACCTATATATATAGGGGTTTTATTAGTTATAGTAAGGAAAAGAAAAAAATCTTCAAAAGGAGGAAAACCAGGTCCTTGAACATGTTCCTGAGATTCCTCAATCATTAAATAGACCGAGTTATTAAGTAAAAATATTGAAACATCATCCCCTTTTTCAACTAAACCTTTGGCCGCCATAAAGGCAGTAGTCGCTCTTCCTGGGTCCTCAGGTCCACTATTCATGATAACTAGAACTTTTTTTGCCATAATATCTTCTCCTCCTTATTGTTTTTTTAACCGATATATTTTTGTTGTTTAGTAGATGAGTAATTGCCCTTCAAGATTAAATAGCTAAAAGATTTCTTTAATCATGTCAAACTGACTTCCTCATCCTCAAAACTGAGCCGCTGTTTCGGAGAAGTGACAATGCAAACGGGACAGGAAGCCTGAAGAATCACTTTTTGGGCATTTTGCCCCAGGTGAGGTTTTTCCAGATCAAACCCAACGGAAGGATCACGTATCGTATAGGGTCCCATCACGATACGATCCACTTGTTCCTTTCGAGCAAACCGCAGAATTTCGAGCCAGGGGATCCCGCCTTTCACCGCAATACGGATATGTTCGAGATTTTCCTTTTCAATACGGCAGAAGTAATAGTCTTTGAGTTTTTCGTTTAATTTACCGTACACTTCTTCAGACCCCCAGGTTTCTCCATCGGCGGTGATGACCTGTCCGGAATAGCGGTGACGGGACTGCAGAACATGGAAAATAATGAGCTCAGCTCCAGACCTCTCAGCCAAATCCAGGGCAGACGCGAAGGCATAGTCTGAGCTGGCATAGATATCAGTACAGAATAGAATCTTCTTATATATTCGTGCTGGTTCAGGCGTCGTCCGAGCCGATTCTTCTGAAGGAGTCCGAAGGACTTCTTGCTCCAACCGACGATACTTTTGAAGGGCGCTCCAGTTCTCGCGTGCTATCCTCAAGCGTTCGTCATACAATGCCTCCTCTTCGGCAGATAGGTCACCGATGCCAGGCTTGAACTCCCAACCACAACACGGGCAAAAAACCTTTTGATCCTCAACCTGTTTATCACATACCGGACATTTCATAACTCTCACCTCCTCCCTGCACGCCTCCTTGTTCTCTCTCTAATCCCCATTTTCCTCTTGGGGTTCGGGTTTATATTCTTCAGGGATTACCATTATGTCACAGATGATCTCCTTGAGCAAGGAGACCTTAATCCCTAAATTGTATTCTTCATTCAGATCACTGATCTGATCATAACAGTTATGGCATGGCGTGATAACAATCTTTGCCCCAGTAGCCTTGATTTGTTCAGCTTTCACTCGCCCGGATATCATTCGCCGCTCCTTAAATTCCGGCCCCATGGGGATATAGCCTCCGCCTCCACCACAACAATGGTTGTGCTCCCGATTGGGGCTCATATCCCGAAAATCTTTGGCGATGTATTCTATTATTCTTCGGCCTTCTTCCCACAGCCCCCCATTTCTGGAGACATTACAAGGATCCTGGTACGTCACAGGTTCTTCAAGCTTCCTTGCGATTTGGATGCGGCCATCTCTAAGGTATTCATAAAAAAGCTGGACGGAATGGACCACTTCAACAGGAGGCTTGCCGTCAGAATACCCTGCAAGATATGGGCCCTCAAATGCAGCGGAACGAAAAGCATGTCCGCACTCAGTCAAAAGAATTTTTTCGACACCCAATTCCAGTGCCTTATCGTACATGCTCTTGACCACCTGGCCGGCCAGGGCTCGGTCTCCCACAAACATGGGCAAATTAGTACAGTCCCAGCCCGTGCTGGGGAGCGTCCAGCTTTCTCCAGCCACAGTAAATATCTGAGCGGCCATCG
>CAYTDY010000215.1:0-1335 GCA_964436665.1 uncultured Desulfobacteraceae bacterium | reverse complement strand
GTGCTGGGGAGCGTCCAGCTTTCTCCAGCCACAGTAAATATCTGAGCGGCCATCGCCAGATCAAGAGGATAATACTTGGGCTCACGGGGATTGATCGTGTACATGTACTTGGCAGCCTTCTTATCCATAGGGATTTCAAGTCCGCGAATCTCATCGGCAGCTTCCTCGGCCATCCATTCACATGTGTCCTGTAATTCCTCGGAACTTATTCCCATCTGATTGCCCACTTCGCGGTAATGGTCCAACGTGCGAGCCAGTCCTTCGGGAGCGAAGCCTTGGGAATAACAAACAGTGCGCGCTATTGAAATCATAGCAGCAATATCGATACCAAAAGGACAGTAAAGGGAACAACGTTTACAAGTGGTGCATTCCCCCCAAACAATGTCATAACACTTTCGCAAAAACTCTCGATCAACTTTTCCCTTTCGGCGATACATTTCCCCGAGTGTATTTTTAAACTTATAGGCCGGACTCATCCGGGGATCTTTATTGATTGCCAGATAAAAGAAACAGCTTTCGGCACACAGTCCACAATGCGAGCAAATACTCAACCACGTGCGAATTCTCGCACCGTTATTTACATCCAAGATTTCTCTGATTTTTTTCGTATCGACTGGCCTTTCGTTTGTGTTTTCCATAATAAATAACCTTTCCCTATCTTTACCTCCTTACTTTAAGTTCAAATACGTCACTACTATGAACATCATAGGTGAAATCTTCATTACCAAGAGCGAGCACCTCGGCGCCCCCCCATTTCAACCCCGATAAAGGCGCGAGTAAAGAAAAAGAGGATGATGTGGCCTAGTTTGCTGAATGGAATGATAATCAACAGAATCTCTGCAAAGAGAACATGAAGGAGGAGCATTACTTCATAGGGGCCCTGCTGATGATAGGCCAGGAAACCGGTTACAAATGGAAGAGCTGTCAACACAAGTAAAGTGTAATCCCAAGGGGTGGTCAAAATACGCACTTCGGGTCGCACAAGTCTTCTGACAAACAAGAAGATCACACAACCTATGAGAATTACAGTTAAACTATCTGCCCAAACATCCGGCATGGACCATAGGCCGAGGCCGAAGGCCTCCTCCCACAGCATATTATGAGCCAACAAAAATAGAGGAACCCCTAATAAACAAACGTGAAAAACAAAAAAGATCAAGGAGAAAACCGGCTGGAGCCGAAGGGAAACGCTCCCCCAGGGAACCAACCAGTGGAGGATAGACTTCATTGCCCATAAGTAGCTCATGTGGTTGTAAAAAACCCGATCGCGTTCACGACTCAACCCAAACAGATAGGCTAAGCGCAGAATCAATCCCCCAATAAAAATGATAAAAG
>CAYTDY010000214.1:0-4237 GCA_964436665.1 uncultured Desulfobacteraceae bacterium | reverse complement strand
TAAAATGAAGAGATGTACTCAAGTGTGTTGTATTCCTCTAAAGCCCTTTGTTTATCTATCCTCCAGTAGATTCTAACCAGTTTCTGTCGGAGTCTTCTTTGACCGGAATTGATCGCAAGTGATTTTTCATATGCAGTTATTGCCTTTTCTATCCTCCCCTGGTGAATCATCATATCTCCTATAATATCGTATTTTTGAGATGCAGCAAATGAGTCATCAGGGATCTTATCGAGATAATAGAGTGCCTTTTGAATATCTCCCTTGCTAAAATATTTTCCTGCCAGGGAAAGATTTGCAAAGACCGAATAGCGCCCGTTCATCCGGGACGATTTTTCCCAGTATTGTGTAGCTTTGTCTTCAAATCCTTTTGAATTAAGAATGATGGCATGGGTATTATAATAGGCAGTCATATCGCGTGTAGATAGGACCGGGAGGATTTCTATAACAAAAAAAGCTATGGCTATGGCTGAATAGATACCAATCTTTCTGAATTGCCTGTTTTTGATATAGGAAAGTAGTTTATTTATCCCTACCACTGCAAAAGGTATTAAAATAGCCAGCAACGGTAATCGGTACCTTGTAAGGGTGAAGAAGGCAATAAGTGTTGAGGCGTACAAAAAGAAGGCCGCACTTAAGGCCAGCAATTTCCTGGATCTGAAGATAGTTATAGCCATTCCTACCATGCCCAAGGGAAGGATAAAACAGAAGCCAAAAAATGGGATTTTGAAAAAGGTCACGAACTGGCTTATAAAGTCAATATCGTAATGGTTCGTCGTTTGAAATGGTTTGAAAAAGGCCAGCGTTTTCCGAGATATTCTCCATATAAAAGCAGTGGGTTTTTCAAAGGCTATCTTAATAGTTTCGCGTATCCAGTAAGATGAAGCCTCCCCGGGAGATAGCTTTTTACCTACCCTCCTGCTTGCCTCGATGGTAAACTGTATGCCCTGCTTAAAGGGAGATGTTGTTGCAAAAGGAACGGGACCCACATAATCTTTATTTGCCTGGTAAAGATTGAAGCCTGATTGGGAGGTAGTCAGCGCCCATTCACCAGCCACCTTGTAATTCCTTATCACAAAAGGAGATATGGATATAGAAAAACCCAGGATATATAATATAAGAGTTGCTGTGAGTATCTTTAGGGAAAATTTATCTCTGTAGATATTCCAAAGAATAACTAATGGCAAAAGGGGAATAATAACGATACACTGTGGCCTGACATTTAGCATAAGGCCAATGGCCATACCCATGAGAAGTACCTTAATCAGTGAATTTTTGTTCAGGATAGCTACAAAAAGATAGATAATTAAAGCAAACAAAAAAACAGACAGGGATGTCTTTAAGGGAACGATACTGTAAAATATAAACGGTTTGTAAAGGCAGGCGATGAGACAGGCAAAAAGGCCGGTTGTCCGGTTTGCCATCTCTTTACCAATAAGGTAGACTAGATAACAAGTCAGGACCCCGAAGACAATATTCAAGATTCTGATATATAAAATATCTGGGGAAAACAGTCTATAGATAAAGGCCATGAAATAGGCAGGAAGGGGAGCCATTTCATAGACAGATGAGGATTGAAAGGTTCCATCCGCTATTTTTATGGCCCAGGCATGATAGACCCTTTCATCCCATAAGAGGAAATCAAAATAGACACTCTCTTTTAGATTGAGGAGAGCTACTATCCTTAAGATTAGGGCAAGAAAAAGAATAGCTGATAATAGTATATGAGGATATCTATCAAGAATATAGGTAAGCCTGTCTGTAAATTTGAGTTTCATAGAAACCTGGTTTTTCTTTTTCCCATCGTTGATTTAATATCTTAAATCTTTAGCTTCATTCATGGTCCAAGCTTTTTTTCTATCTATTGTAACGCTCTTTTCCCCACTTTTTAATCAGGAAAGATAAATTTCGCCACCCATCTCTAAGGCGTTTCAACTTCGCAGCCCCTATCCGATGTTTATAGGAGCCGGGTACTTCCATGGATTTGAGCTTCTTAAAGGCCTCTATCTTAATTTCTTCACTTAAAGACATACCATCACTTGTCAAATCTATCTTCTTTAACGCGTCCTTCCTAAAAACCCACATCCCGCTTTGCGAATCCTTGAGGTTCAGCCCGAACAGCAAATTTGTCATGTGAGTTAATATAATATTTCCAATTTTGTTCACTATGTGCATTGCACCTGGAAACAGATTGGCAAACCTGTTTACTGTGACAAAATCAAATTTTCCATCCTTTAATATTTCCAGTATCCTAAGAATATCTGAGAGCGGGTAACTGCCATCGGAATCAGCAGTAACAATAATTTCGCCATTAGCATGTTTGAAGCCAAACCTATATTGTCTTCCATAACCCCTTTCAGAAATCAGAACCCTTGCTCCCCTGCCCTCCGCTAAATACACAGACCTGTCGCTGCTGCCGCCATCAATTATTAATAGCTCAATCTCATAGCCCATTTCCTTCAGCTTATCAAATGGGATCTCATCAATAGTCTCGCCGATAGCCCCTTCTTCATTCAGGCACGGCATGACAATAGTAATCAGTATCATATTTCCTTTTTGTATTTGGTCAGTATGGTCCGATGTGATCAAATGAAATCTTTTTAAGGTTCATAATCAAACCACTCCTTATAAGGGTAATTATTAACTTACAAAACGGTACTTAAGCAAAATCCAAATAGCAATAACTCCATCAATCCATCTTATTTTTTTCCCTTCACTGAATTTTCTCGGATAATAACGAATGGGAATCTCTTTTATCTTTACCCCTCTTCTGGCGATTTTGGCGGTAATTTCAGCATCAAATCCAAAACCTTTACAGTTAAGCGAAATAGATTTTATGAGTTTGGAATCAAAAACCTTATAACATGTTAGTTCGTCGGTAAGCCTTTGATTATATAATATATTGGTCACAAAGGAGATCAACCTGCCCCCCAGATAAAACATGAGGTATGAGTGATGATCGCTAACAGATGTTCTGCTACCGTAAACAACGAATCCTTCCCCGTTTTTAACCGGCTCTATCAGCTTAATATAATCTTGTGGGTCATACTCCAGATCCGCATCCTGAATGATGATAATATCTCCGGTAATGTGTCCGAGAGCGGATCTGATAGCCATGCCTTTACCTTGATTTGATCCATGTCTTAAAATTTTGAAGCCTTTTCTATTTTTGTATCTTTCGAGTATTTCTGGTGTGCTGTCGGTTGAGCCGTCATCAACAATAATAATTTCTTTGTCTAAAGGAACTTCAATAACCTTTTTTATGATGAGTGACAGGGTTTGTTCTTCATTATATGTGGGAATAATAACAGAGAGTTTCATGATATATGTTAAAAGTCTGGGGTTTAGCTGTTTTTAGAAGTAGTCAAACTTTCACTATTTATTATTGATCACTCCTCCAAACCTTTATAAACTCCTGAAAGCCTTATTGCAAATGGTAATTGTCCCGTATCCTTGCTGTCAGCAGCCTCCTGTTTTGACTGAAACTGACTATTCTTATTCTGCTCAGCTTTTAGCAAATCCGTGCAGAGCCAACCTTCGTAGTCAAAGTGGTAAATAAGCTGTTTTACATGGGGCCTGTAAGAATTAGACTGCATCTGGAAGTAACAACTATTCTGGATTGACTTGCCCAAAGCACTATATTAGAAGAAAAAGTCAAAACGAAATCAATAGGGAAGAAAATAGGTGTGTATTTGGGAATAGGTGAGCCTGCTTTACACCAAACAAACCGACAATTAAAATCATGGCTAAAAAAGATAGTGAACCAAGGGAAAAGATTGAGCATATATAACAGAGTTTCAAATTATCAAGAGTGATAATCTCTTTTATTGCTTTGTGTTCAAGAGGTATAATAAAATGAACCTGATTACTTGGATAAAATTACTCATGGAGAATCGGCTAGAAATCAGTTTTGCATGTCTAACCCAGGTGATCTTCCACACTCTTATGGTCTGTCTTTCTACACCATTCAGAATCTTTGAAAGAATCCGTTTCAATAAAATCATTAAGAAAACACCGATCAAAGAAGCCCCTATATTTATTATTGGTCATTGGAGAAGCGGTACAACATACCTTCATTACCTTATGAGTCTTGACAAAAACCTTTCCTATGTATCAACCCTACAGGCAATGGCTCCGGAAGTGTTTCTCGGAAGCAGAAAAATTTTCGAGTTCTATTACAGAAAAACATTACCTGATAAGCGATCGATGGATGACACAAGATTGGCGCCAGAATTCCCAT
>CAYTDY010000213.1:0-4249 GCA_964436665.1 uncultured Desulfobacteraceae bacterium | reverse complement strand
GGTACGATCTTGAACAGGTCATCAACAATACCAAAATCGGCAGTCCTGAAAATGGGGGCCCTGGGATCTTTATTTATGGCAATAACCGTTCCTGCCCCTGTGATACCTGCCAGATGCTGGAAGGCCCCGCTTATTCCAACTGCTATGTAGACCTTGGGGGTAACTGATTTGCCAGAGGTCCCAACCTGCAAATATTTGGGCAGCCAGTTCTTATCAACAACAGGTCTGGAACAGGAAAGAATTCCATTTAGGGCCTCAGCCAATTCTTTAACGAGAGGAATATTATCTTCCTCTCCGATACCTCTTCCAACAGAGATGAGAAGTTCTGCCTGGGTTATATCCACATCGCCGACAGCGGTTTCAGCAAATTCGATAAAGTCTTTTTTTACTATTATATCTTTTAAGGGAAATTCTTTCTGGACTATCTGAGCTTGCCTGTCACCGATTTTATCTGTTGGGAACACCCCTGATCTTACAGTAACAAGGCATTCTTTAGACCCTGGAAATGAAACATTGGAAAAGATCTTCCCGCTATACATCTGCCTCTGGGCTATAAGATTACCATTTTTATAGATGATATCGATACAATCAGTGGCCAAAGGGATTCCGGCCCTGATAGAAAGACAGGGAGCCAGTTCCATACCCCATGCCGTATTACCAATAAGAGTGATATTTGGTTTTGACTCCTCAATCAATCCTGCTAAGATATCTTTATATGTATCTGCATTAAAATTTTTTAGCCTCTCATCATCGAATACGATTATCTTATCAGCCCTGTCGGAAAGATTTTCAGCAATGGAGTTCACTTCATGCCCAAGAAGGATGGCTGTAACTTCATATGAGTGTGCTTGAGCGAGCTCACCAGCCTTCCACAGCATCTCAAAGGTTATATCCCTTATCTCACCAAGCCTATGTTCTGCAACAACGAATAATTCGCTCATCTATTCCATCACTCCTTTCTTTTTTAGAATCTCAATTATATCAGAAGCGATCTTGTCCGCATCTCCAGTCAGTATCTCAGCTCCTTCAGTTTCTGGCGGCAGGAAAGCCTCTTCAATAATTGTCCTGGGAGATATCTCCCCATCAGATATGCCCAAATCAGCAAGATCCATGATTTTTAGTTCTTTTTTGGCGGCCTTCCTAATACCCAGGATGGATACGTATCTCGGTTCATTGATCCCTGTCTGGATAGTTAATAAGGCAGGCAGCTCAATGAGTGAAACCTCGGAAAGGCCACCTTCAAGTTCAGATGTAGTCCGGGCTTTTCCATCCTCTATTTCAATAGCAGTAACCATATTAGCGTGGTTAATATTTAACTCCTCTGCCATCATCATACCAACCATTCCGTGGTAATCATCCTCAGCCAGGACCCCGGTAAATATGAGGTCAAATGGTAAATCCTTAATTACGTGTGAAATAATCTTTGAGATTCCAAAACTATCAAACCTGCTAATATCACCTACCTCGATCCTGATAGCCCTGTCAGCGCCTATGGCAAGACATCTTCTTAAGACATCCTCATCATCCTCATTTCCTACTGTAACGGCAGTAACTGTCCCTCCCTGCTTCTCTTTCAGTAGAACAGCCTCTTCAATTGCGTAGTTATCCCAGTCGTTGATGTTGAAGACCAGATCCTCTTTGTCAATATCTGTTCCCTTATCACTGATCTTGAGATCGGCCTCTTCCACATCAGGCACATTTTTTACGCATACAATAATGTCCATTTGAACACCCCCTTCAATTTTAAATTTTCGATTGACAATTGACAATTTTTCCTAACACTGACAGATCAATTTTAAATTTTCGTATCACTTTAGGTATTTGAAATTAACTATCAATTATTTTAGCAGGTAATGATACCTTTTCTTAAGTGACTGGTGGAAGGCCGCTGTTTTTTTGCGACTTATCTATGGGGGAAACCGCAGGCCCACCATTGGTGGGCAATGCGGAGGGGGCAAAACTCCCCCGTAGATAAGTCGCTTAAAAAGACCAGGCCGAGAGCCTTGGAATGCAAGAAAAGGTATAATTTCCTGCTAGTTAAGACTTTAACCTTGTCAGTATTTTTTTCAAAGAGCTAAAGTGATACAAATTTTCAATAATCCCTAAATCCCATCTATTCTTCATCATCGGCAAGCCCCAATGCCTCTACCAATAACTCATTCAGGTCCATAATCCTGAGCTTCTCTTCAAGGTCTGCAGTCTTTCGGGCATCTTCTAACATAATCAGGCAGTAAGGACAGGCAGTAACCATTACACTGGCGCCTGTATCTGCCGCTTCCCTGATACGTACCTCAGACATCTTTTTCTCATCTTCGAGTTCCTCCCACATCCTTCCACCGCCACCACCGCAGCAGAGGCTATCTGGACCAAAGTGGACCATCTCTACAAGTTCCACTCCAGGAAGGGACCTAATTATCCTCCTGGGCCCTTCGTAGATATGGTTATGCCTGCCCAGGTAGCAAGGATCGTGATAGGTAACTTTAAGGTCTAATGATTTCACTGGATTGATGAGGCCCCTTTCCATTAATTCCTCTAAGAGCTGTGTATAATGTCTGACGTTGAAGGGCACCCTTTCTTCAGGCGTCCTTAACTCCTGATAGGCCGGATATTCATTTTTAAAGACATTAAAGCAGTGAGGCGACGAGGTGACTACCTCTTTAATGTCATATCTGGCAAAGATATTCAATGTCTGTTCCATCTGTTCTTCAAAGAGCCCATCTTCTCCCACTCTTCTGGCAATGTCACCACAACATGTTTCTTTTTGACCCAAAATTCCGAAACTGATACCTGCATGGGCCATGATTTTAACAAAGGCTCTGGCCAAATCCTGGGTCCTCGTGTCAATGCAGGTAGTGCAACCTACGAAATAACAGAGATCTGCTTTAGTGTTTTTGGTTAAATCAGGAACATCCAGAACACCAGGCCATTCACCTCTTTTCTTTTTGGAACTCTCCCAGGGGTTATTATATTTGTATAGCTTTTCAAGGGACTGGATAAGAAGGGACGGCACGCGGCTGCCTTCTTCAATTTCTGCCATCCTGACTCGCCTAAGGGGGTCAAGGGACCCTATATAAACTGGGCAAACCTCTAAACATGCCATGCATGTGGTGCAATACCAGATTTGCTCTGGAGAAATCTTGTGCTCCTTCGAGATTGCCTTTATTGATCTTTCTCGAAACCACTTTATGGTGTTTATAGGGTTAAACTTAATTTTTGTGTACTCATTAGCCTGGGCAATAAATTCGCGTGGAGAAAATGGTTCCAGGGCAGAGGTTGAAGGGCAGACCTCATTACACCTACCACAGTTTGTGCAGGCAGAGAAATCAATCATATCCCTGAAAGAAAAGTCTATTTCCTCAGTTGACCTGTCCTCAGTTGAGATAATCGGGGCTGGCTGCGGTGCTAAATATATATTAAAAGGAGCGGCTAACGAGTGAAATAATTTGCTAAAGGGGAAGTATGCAATGAGTCCGAGGCTGAGCAGGGAATGGAGCCACCACATAAACGGATAGATGGCCGTTGCTTGATTCTTAGAGGTTAATAAAGAAGAAAGGGCCAGCCCAGTAAAGGAAATACCTTCCCAATCGGGCCTTTCAGCGGCTAAGCGTATGCCCTCCACCAAAAAACCGCTCAGTGCAATGGCCAATAAGAGGATCAGAATCCAGAGATCTTGAGAATTATTGGTGAGTCGGGGGACTTTCAAGATATAACGCCTGACTATGGCCGTAATAATCCCAGCAATCAACAAAAGACCCAGAATTTCCAGGCAAAAGGAATAGATCAGATAGATATCACCGGAAAGGTAGGGAAACAGCCAGTAATCAATGGTTAAAAGAACGGTTCCAACAAAAAGCCCGATAAAGCCCCACATAATAAAGAGATGCATCAACCCGGCGGTAAGATCGCCTTTAAATATCCTTTTCCCCAAAAAGCCATCTTTAAGTAGATAGATAATTCCGGTTGCAGAAAAATTAAATTTATCTCTTTTTAAACCCGCTAACCAGATAGAGACATGAAAAAAAAGGCCTATAAGAAAAATAAGTGTGGCCAGGGCTGCGAGTACATAAAACAGCCATACAGTATTTATCCCCCAAAAATGAATACGGGCAATTGGCATAATTTCTCTTTAGAATATATTGGTTTGAATCTATGGCGGCTAAATCTGCCTTTCAGGCAAGGGGTGCCTTGACCAATGAATCAGGGTTCATTTAATATCATAAGCTTTAATGGGGGTCAAGATTTTTGCTCT
>CAYTDY010000212.1:0-4264 GCA_964436665.1 uncultured Desulfobacteraceae bacterium | reverse complement strand
CCCATTGCGGCAAGGGGAAAATGGTACTGAAAGATGTCCTGTTACCGACAATTAACAGATCTCCCCCATGATGAATGAACTATCTACACTAACTTTCAGATCTCAAATGATCCCAATAGGGCGATTGGATAACTGTATCCTACGCAAAAAAAGCCTGTCCTCGGGTACTGGAAATGGGATAATTACCGGTTAGTATCCATCATTTTTTATGGCAAAAACGCTATTCATTCTTCAAAGAACAGGACTTTCAACAATATTTGAAGCTTCTATGGCTTAAAGCTCCTGGATTGAATCCCCATAAGGATAAAAGAAGCGGCTCAGTTCAACCTGATTGTATGCGAAATTTCACTACGCTCAACTCCGCATACAATCTTTAATGTTAGGTTTCTTGAGTTTATTGTGTTTTTTGTGTTAAAACCCTATGAACTCAATGAATAATAGTCTGTTTTATCAATACATATTACTATAATTTTTTTATATATCTATGCAAGTCGATCCCAACAATCCAATAGGCGTATTTGATTCAGGTATAGGCGGACTTACTGTGGTCAAGTCCCTAATGGAACGGCTGCCCTTTGAGAACATTATCTATTTTGGAGACACCGCCAGGGTCCCTTATGGGGTGAAATCGGTTGAAACAATTTCCAGATACGCAATTCAGATTACAGAATTTTTGCTTCGCCAAAAGGTTAAACTTCTTATTATTGCATGTAATACTATGTCATCTGTAGCCTATCAGGTCATAGAGGACCTATCCTCTGTTCCGGTGCTGGATGTGGTCGATGCAGGTGCCCGAAGTGCTGTATCCGAAACACATAATAAATGTGTCGGTGTGATTGGTACGCCAGCAACTATTGACAGCAATGCCTATCAAAAAGCAATCAATAAGTATGATCCAGAGATTCAAATTTTCTCTCAATCCTGCCCTTTATTCGTACCGCTGGTAGAAGAAGGATGGTTGGATCATCAGGTAACAAGACTTACAGCCCAGGAGTACCTTAAGCCAATTGCATCCCAAGATATAGATACCCTTGTTTTGGGGTGTACTCATTATCCTTTACTGAAACCTTTGCTTCAGAAAATTCTGGGAGATCAAATAACTCTGGTAGACTCTGCTGAGGCAATAACGAAACAAACAGGGGAATTGCTAAGCAAACATAATCTACGAAATGAACAACAAAAATCCCCTGAATACCGGTTTTATGTCACGGATGTACCCATCAGATTTATAAGCATTGGGGAGCGCTTTCTTGGACGAACACTCGCCAATGTTAATGTGGTCAAGTGGTAAAAAACCCATGCATGAAATTACTTCTGAAAAAATACCTTCTGTTGATTTTAAAAGGATTCGCTGTATTACAGGCCATAGTGAAATAGCCAGGAACTACAACCCCTATCTTTCCGACGAGTCAAAGCTAACTCTACAGGGAGCCGAATACCTTTTTTTCCCCGCCAACGAAAGAGAGCTCTCGGCCATCTTTAGAAAAATGGCCAAAAGGGGTATTATAGTAACGATATCTGGTGCTAGAACCGGCATAGTTGGTGGGGCAGTTCCAGATGGAGGGGCAATAGTATCCCTTGAAAAGTTTGATAAGGTCCTGGGGCTTAGGTATGACAGTTGCTCAAAAGAATGGCTTGTTAGGGCTGAGTGTGGTGTGACTTTAAGGGATCTTAACAATTGGGCAATGAAAAAAAACTTTCCAGGTCTTTCCGAAAAAGGTTCTGCTGAAACCAAGGCCTTTCTTAAAAAATATAAGGAAAGTCAAAATATCTACTTCTACCCCCCCGATCCAACTGAGATGGGGGCAGCTCTGGGTGGAACTGTTTCCACCAATGCATCTGGTGCCAGAACCTATAAATACGGGGCCACGCGAAACTGGGTGAGATGGATAAGGGTTATGTTGGCCTCAGGAGAGATCCTTGAAATCCCACGAGGTAAATACTTTGCATCACCGGCCGGTAAGTTTACTATAATAGATAGCAAGGGAAATGAAACAGCAGTAAAGATTCCGAGCTACACAATGCCTCTAACAAAAAATGCTGCGGGTATCTTCTCGGCACCTAACATGGATCTGATTGACCTCTTTATTGGAAGTGAAGGTATTTTTGGAGCAATTACTAAAGTTGGGGTGGCACTCCAAAAATGGGATAACCCTATTTCAATTGTTCAGTTTCTACCATCAGATGATAAGGCGATTGATTTTGTAATTTCACTACGCAACGATAAAAGTATCCGACCAGAATTTATTGAGTTTTATAGCTCTTATGCCCTTGATTTTCTCAGGAAGAAACAGGAAGAAGATCCCAGGATTGTAGGAATGCCTCCAATACCCGATTATGCAAACTCTGCAGTCTTCTTTGATCTCAGATTCGATCCTGAAAGCAAAGATAATGACTACTCTAAACTGGAAGAAATAGTCACTAAATGTGGTTCAACACTGGCAAGGGCATGGGCAGGTTACGAACAAAGAGATCTGGATAGGTTCAAAAATTTTAGGCATGTCCTTCCTGAAACTATCAACAGTATTATAGCTGAGAGAAAAAAGAAGATACCTGAGCTATATAAGCTTGGAACTGACTTTGCTGTACCAGATCAAGCCCTTGAGAAAATCTGGGCATTTTATAAATCCACATTAGAAAATGCAGGCCTCGAATGGCTTGCATTCGGGCACATTGGTAATAATCACCTTCATATCAACATCATCCCAAGGTCCATGGAAGAGATGAAAGAAGGTCTTTCTATATACAAAGAATTTGCTAAAAAGGCAGTTGTCCTTGGCGGAACAATATCTGCTGAACACGGCATTGGTAAAATCAAAAAAGAATTCTTCTCGATCATGTTCTCAGAAAAAGAACTGAAAGAAATGAAGGCCGTGAAAATCGCCCTTGATCCAGGCCTTATGATAAACCCAGGAGATGTTCTAGATATAGCCACAGATTAACCCCGTTAAATAGTAAATATGATAAGCATCATAACTTTCAGGAGTAGATAGGTATTGAAGGCTAAACTAAAAAATCAAATACCTTATTTAACGGGGTGAACACAGATTCACCCTGTTGAATCGCCATAAGGCGTTCCCGATAAATCGGGAAATTCAACAGGGTAAACGCAGATAGTTTTAAATACAAAGAAATCACAGATATTATTCTTAAGAAGTTTTTATGAAGTCTACCCTGTTAAATAGCCCAGATATTTTACTAAGGTCTATAACTATCATTGCCTGATTAATAAACATTATTTAAATAGAATAGAAGATCATTTAACAGGGTGAATAATGAGCTTGGTGATGGATTTCTGGAATCTGTATATGAAAATGCCTTATATATTGTCCTAACGGGGTATGGACTATGTGTAGAAAGGCAGAAAGATATTTCTGTATTTTTTCGAAGTAAAGTAATCGGAGATTTTAAGGCAGACTTGATTGTAAACGAAAAAGTAATCGTTGAACTAAAAGCAGTTCGTACCCTTGACCCTGCACATGAAGCTCAATTAATCAATTACTTGAAGGCAACAAATATTGAAGTTGGCTTATTATTGAATTTTGGCAGAAAACCAGAATTCAAAAGATTTATATATGATAATAAAAGAAAAAATATCAGTGATGATCAGCGTAGATCGGTGGCTGAGTAGTTAATAAAGATGAAAATAGTAATCTGTGTAAAACAGGTCCCAGAGATCACAGACGTAAAAATAAATCCTGAAACAGGAACCCTTATCAGAGAAGGGGTGGCCTCAATTCTCAATCCATTCTGCGAGTATGCTATAGAGATAGGCTTAGCTCTTAGAAGGGATTATGGTGATATAGAGATAGTGCCCATTTCCATGGGGCCTCCACAGGCAAAAGCTGCATTGATGAGGTGCCTTGAGATGGGAGCTGATAGGGCCATTCTGCTATCAGATAGAAAATTTGCCGGTTCCGACACATGGGCTACTGCCAGGACAATGGCTAAAGCTATAAAGACCATGGAAGGGGATTTTGACCTGATTATTGTTGGCAAACAGGCAATAGATGGTGACACAGCCCAAGTAGGGCCTGAACTTGCCGAATTTCTTGGTATCCCTCAGATAATGTACGGGGTAGGTGTTGAACTTACACATAATAAAAAGAGGGTCAGGGTAACAAGAGAGATAGAAATCGGGAGTGAAATTGTAGAGATAAAACCTCCTGGCCTTATTTCTGTAAGTAAAGGGCCTATGATAAGGAGTGTATCTTCTTTTCAAGAGATTCTTGATGCACGGGAAAAGGAGCTCCGGGTTGTTACT
>CAYTDY010000211.1:0-4264 GCA_964436665.1 uncultured Desulfobacteraceae bacterium | reverse complement strand
TTCCAACAGTGACCTTGATTAGTTCCGCCGTTTGAAGACCAATCAAAAGATTATACTTCCTTTTAATGTGCTGCAGGATGGCCTCATCCATCTTATCACCACCTACCCTTACCGAACGCGAATAGACAGTTCCTGCCAAGGAAATAACAGCCACCTCTGTAGTCCCTGCCCCTATATCAACTACCATATTGCTTGTGGGTTCAGTTATTGGTAAGCCAGCTCCTATAGCTGCAGCCATAGGTTCTTTAATCAAAAAAACCTCCCTGGCCCCGGCAGACTCTGCAGACTCCCGGACCGCTCTCTTTTCAACCTGAGTTACGCCCGATGGAATAGATATAATTATCCGGGGCCTAACAAGAGATCTTCTGTTATGTGCTCTTCTAATAAAATATTTGAGCATTCTCTCGGTAATATCAAAATCAGCAATGACTCCATCCTTCATAGGCCTGGTTGCCACAATATCCTCTGGCGTTCGGCCCAGCATTGTCTTTGCCTCTCTTCCTACTGCCAGCACCTTGTTTCCTCTCTGATCTCCTTTCCTCACTGCTACCACAGAAGGCTCATCCAAAACTATCCCTTTGCCCTTAACATAAACCAGTGTGTTGGCTGTACCCAAATCAATGGCAAGGTCATTAGAGAATAATCCGAGTATAGGGTCTAATAACATTAGTATCTCCTTTTAAATTTTTCTCCAAAACTAATTTACATTACTTAATTTCCAAATATTTATCAAATATAAAATAGTTCTTCTCCTTTTATATCTCCTTTTATATTGACAACTTAATTATGTTATGGTTAAAGGAATGTTAATTTTTAATTGAAAGAAAGATTAAATTTATGAAGCGAACATTTCAGCCAAGCAATATAAAAAGATCTCGCGTGCATGGTTTTCGGTCCAGAATGAGTAATAATGGTGGCAGAAACATACTAAAACGAAGGAGGGCAAAAGGGAGGAAAAGATTGACTGCCTGAATTATTCGAGCAGCATTTATAAGCATTAAGGTTAATCCCGTTTTAGCGGCAGGCTTTCTATATGGGATCGTTTTCCTTTAAAAAAGAACAAAGGATATTAAAAAGGGCAGAGTTCATTAATCTAAACCTTCATGGAAGAAGGTATTGTACTAAAAATTTTGTTGTTATATTAAAACAAAACAAGAGTGATATTACCAGATTAGGTATAACAGCCAGCAAAAGGTTTGGAAATTCTGTAAAAAGAAATAAGATTAAGCGATTAATAAGAGAATTTTTCAGGCTTAATAAACAGCAAATTCCAAAAGGGTACGATATTGTGATTATTGCCTTAAAAAAAAGCGGTAATATTAACTTTTTGAAGGTAAAAAAGGAGTTAGGGGATTTAATATTAAAAAATGATGGCCTCTTTTCTTAAACCCCGAACCTATATAATAGCCCTAATTAAACTCTATCAAACAATAGTTTCACCTTTTCTTCCTGTCTCCTGTCGTTTTATGCCTACATGTTCTACTTATGCCTCCCTTGCTATTAATAAATACGGTATCATAAAAGGAGGGTCCCTCGCCTTAATCAGGATTCTGAAATGCCACCCTTTTCATCCAGGCGGCTATGATCCCCCCAGGTAAACCCTGTTAGGCCTTTAGGTGAGCTTCTCTCGCGAAAAAGCAGAATCTGAGACGAATAATCCTTGTGCTCGCCTACAGTGTCAAACAGGGCAAACATTTCTTTAATAACATTTATGGTTTTTAGCCAAATTTTTAAACGTTTTGCTTGCCAATAAAGAGGCACAGGTTGATAATTTTAAAATTAACTCTTATAATTCATTTCGTCTTAGGGTAGGGAATTATTTATGGATAAAAGGACTCTATTGGCTTTAGCTCTATCATTTCTTGTTTTTATTGTCTGGTCCATTTTGTTTGGCCCGAAGCCAACAGATAAACCAATTGATAAACAGCCAATGCCTAAAAAAGAGCAAACCCAGCCTTTTATAAATGACAGAGCAACTCCTTCGGGCCCAAAACGGGACCTCATATTAGAGGCAGAAAGTGATTCCAAAGATATCAAAGTTGAAACAGCCCTATATACAGCTATCTTTTCTGGTTCCGGTCCAATGATTAAAAGCTTTAAATTAAAAAAATACCGGGCCAAGCTTGAAAAAGGCTCTCCCTTAAAAGAATTAATTAACGTGAAAAATAAAGATGGATATGGCTTTAATCTTGGATTCACAGGGCAAAAAATACCCAATATCAACTTGGCCACCTATAAGGTAAATCGCCAAAACATTACTATCAGAACAGGTGATCAGCCAACGGAGTTGGTTTATGAGTGGGAATCACCTCAGGGAATAGAGATACAAACAAGGTTTCTTTTTTATGCCGATGAATACAAAATTGACCTATCAGTAATTTTAAATAATAGATCTGAATACATAATTGATGATAATCTTTTATTAAATATAGCCCATCTCCCTCAAGAGACCAAAAAAAGCTATGGTGCATTTGAGGGTATGGCTCTTCTTCTTGGCAATAAGCTTAAAGAGGTTAAAGTTGGAAAGCTAAAAGATAAACAATTTTTTGGCCAGATAACCTGGATTGCCTATGAAGAACCCTATTTTATGGCTGCAATAATCAATGAAAAAAATAAGAAAACAACAGCAAAAAGCGCAACCCTTCCTGACGGTGAAATCAAATTGTCTTATATAACTTCTTCTCTCAATCTCAGACAGCACCACAAGGTACAAGAGAACTTTACCCTTTATCTCGGCCCGAGGGATCTTTATGTTTTAAAGGCCTTAAACAAAAAGCTCGAAAAGGCTATAAACTTTGGGTGGTTTGATATTATTGCCAAACCTCTGTTGGTTACTCTTCGTTTTTTCAACAAATATTTAGCTAATTATGGCCTTTCGATCATCTTGCTTACCATCGTTATCAAGATACTGTTTTGGCCTCTTACCCATAAAAGCTATCAATCCATGAAGGAAATGAGGAAGCTCCAACCTATGATGGCCAAGATACGAGAGAAATATAAAGGGAATAAGCAGGAGATGCAGAAACAGCTCATGGGTCTTTATAAAACATATAAGATTAATCCTATGGGGGGATGTTTGCCTATGATAATCCAGATCCCTGTTTTTTTCGCCCTTTTTCGTGTTTTGCCAAATTCAATAGAATTAAGACATACCCCCTTTATCCTATGGATTAAAGATCTTTCTGCACCTGACAGGCTTTTCTCCTTCCCTTTCCAAATTCCTTTGATGGCTCCCCCTTACGGTATACCTGTCTTAACTCTAATTATGGGGGCATCCATGTTTCTTCAGCAAAAAATGACACCAACACCAGGGGATCCAGCCCAGGCCAAGATGATGATGCTTCTGCCAATTGTGTTTACATTTTTGTTCATTAATTTTCCCTCTGGCTTGGTGCTTTACTGGTTAGTAAACAATGTACTATCGATCGCCCAACAATACAGGATTAATAGACAAGTAGGTTAATTTTAGGAGGAAGTTTTATGTCATCCATAGAAATAGAAGCTAAAACAACGCAAGAGGCTATTGAAAAGGCCTGTAAACATTTTCATCTGAGTGAGCAGGATCTTGATATAGAGGTCCTGGAGAGTAGATCTTCTGGGATCTTTGGTATGGTAGTCAACAAGAAGGCTAAAATTAGGGCAACACCAAAAAAGGATAATAGCATAGTGGTCGCCCAAGAAACCCTAACAAAAATAATTTCAATGATATCTGCAGATACAAAAATATCTGCAGAGAAAAAAGGCGATGATATTATTTTAAATATTGAAGGAAATAACCCCGGGATCTTAATCGGGCCTAAGGGTAAGACATTGGAAGCCTTAGAATTTATTGTCAATAAAGCAGTAAATAAGGCTTCTAAAAAAAGGGTAAGGGTGATCGTTGACTCCGAGAATTATAAGCAAAGAAGGGAGGAATCCTTAAAGAGGCTGGCGTTTAACATGAGGGAAAAGGCTAAAAAGACGAAAAAAACTGTTACTATAGATCCAATGAGCCCACACGACAGAAGAATAGTTCATCTTGCCCTCAAAGGGGATAATCAGGTTCAAACAAAAAGCAAGGGCGAAGGGCTCTTTAAAAAGATTTTTATCATTCCAAACAAAAAAAATATTGATGAAAAACAACATGGTTAACCGTGAGCTTATTTTTTTGTAACATTTTAGCCCTTTGAAATTAACTGGTGGATAAGCATGGGGATGTCTTTTTTTACTATGCCCTCAAGGTTATGGATTTCATAGGGAGCACGTGTATGTCTTTTTTTATCTA
>CAYTDY010000210.1:0-4294 GCA_964436665.1 uncultured Desulfobacteraceae bacterium | reverse complement strand
GATACGCCATGACTATTCTTGGGGCTTACGGTTACTCTACAGAGTATCCGGTGGCACGGTATTACAGAGACACACCCCCCTATGGGATGGTAGAAGGGTCAACTAATATATGTAAATTTATTATTGCACAAGACCAACTTGGTATCAGAAAGGCAAATAGATAAAGTGTAATAAATTATATAAGGTTTATTTTGATGGTCTTGTGAAAAGTCAAAAAACATGTCATTGCGAGCGAAGCGAAGTAATCTCCTATACTATAAGTTATTGTATTTATTAGATTGCTTCTGGCTAAAACCCTCGCAATGACCCCGGTTCATGACTTTTTACGAAATCATCTATTTTAGAGCACCAAATTTAAAAATTAGATGTCTTTAAGTTTAAAATTAATTTTATAAATATAATAATCTGTTAAAAATTAAACCTTAAAAAGTAATAATTAAGATTAAGTTTTAGATATAATATAAGAAGAAATATAGATTATTTATTAATATTATTAAAAGGTTTTAAATGGAAAAGTTTAATTAAATTAGGATATTAGATAAATTTTCAACAATTAAACACCCTATTATTAATAATATTATTAAAAAAGATATTATATTAATAACATAAAACTAAAGCCTTGGAGGAAAAATGGAGATAAAAATCGACAGAGAAATACTTTTAAAAGGGGTTTCTCGTACCCAAGGGATATTAGAAAAAAGAAGCCATATGCCTATACTATCAACAGTGCTTTTAACAGCAAAAGAAGATGAGCTTGAAATATCAGCAACGGATTTAGAGATTGGTTTTCAAGATAGTTACCCAGTTGAAACCATAAAACAGGGCAGTATAACTATCTCTGGTAAAAAACTCCTTGATATTACAAGAGAGACAAACAGTAAGAAAATTTATATATCTGAAAAGGATAATAATTGGGTTTATGTCTCTGATAATAATGCCCACTACAACCTCTCTTGCCTTCCTTCCGACGAATTCCCTGTTTTAACGGAACCAGAAGATACAATAATGATAGAAATAGATAGTAAGATATTAACAGAAATGATTAATAAAACAATTTACTCGATAACCATGGAAGAGGCTGGTTTTAAATTATCTGGTGTTTTTATGGAAAAAGTAAACATAAAAGGAGAGGATTTTTTAAGAATGGTTGCCACAGACGGCCATAGACTTTCTTTAATTGATAAAAAAACACCAGATATCCAAAAATTAGAGATAAAAAATGGCGTTATGATTCCTAAAAAAGGTTTAATAGAGTTAAATAAACTTACTTTAGAGGATGGAAATATTCTTTTTGGATTAAAACAAAACAACCTTGTGGTTAAAAAAGGAAAAGCATTAATTATAATAAGATTGTTAGATACAAAATTTCCCGATTATAAAAATGTGATCCCTTTAAAAAAAGAGGATAAAGAAAATATTATAACTATCAATAAAAGGGCTTTATTAGAAGCTATGAGGAGAATGATGATAATCCGAAGTGATCAATATCAAGGAGTAAAAATGAATATAGGAGCAGATTACCTGGAAATGGTTTCTGTAAACCCTGATTTAGGAAATGTGGAAGAGAAGATAGAAATTAAATATGAAGGTAAACCAATAGAGATAGGTTTTAATCCAAAATATTTCATAGATGCCCTCCAACCTATGGATAGTGATATAACCTATTTAAATATCAAAGATCAAACAAGCCCATGTTTAATTACTGGAGAGCAGGACGATGGCTTTTTAGGTTTAATTATGCCGATCAGGATTTAATTTATGACAAATAACAAAAAATATGCTGCTTCAAGTATAAAAGTTTTAAAAGATTTAACGGCCGTTAGGAAAAGGCCGGCCATGTATGTTGGAAACACATCCACAGAAGGACTTCACCATTTATTATATGAGGTTGTAGATAATAGTGTGGATGAAGCCTTAGCAGGTTATTGTGATCAAATAGATATCAGGATATTAAGTGATAATAGCATTATCGTTAAAGATAATGGAAGGGGAATACCGGTAGATATACATAAGCAAGAAAAACTGCCTGCCCTTGAGGTTGTGATGACCAAACTCCATGCCGGGGGTAAATTTGATAATAAAAGCTATAAGGTATCCGGAGGCTTACATGGTGTTGGTGTTTCAGTTGTAAATGCACTTTCTGAGTATCTTGAGGTGGAGGTATATTTAAACAAGGCTGTTTATCATCAGAGGTATGAGAGGGGTGTAACTGTCAGCCCTTTAGAGATTATAGGAAAAACAAAAAGAAGAGGAACAAGCATCCATTTCAGGCCTGACGAAAAGATATTTGATAGTATAGATTTTAGTTTTGATATAATTTCTCAAAGGATGAGGGAATTAACATTCCTGAATACGGGGTTAAAGATAAATATTTATGATGATAGGACAGGGAGGGAGAAAAAGTTTTTTTATAAAGGAGGAATAGTCTCTTTTGTAGAGTATTTAAATAAGAATCAGGATGTTATACATCCTAAACCTATATATATAAATGGAGAAAGAAACGGTGTTAATATTGAGGCAGCACTTCAATACAGCCATTCCTTTATACAAAAGATATTTTCTTTTGCCAATAATATTAACACAAAAGAAGGTGGCAGCCATCTGAGTGGCTTTAAGGCAGCCCTGACAAGGAGCATAAACTCTTATTTTCAAGGAAGCCAGCAAAACAAAAATATAAAACTAACTGGTGATGACGTAAGGGAAGGGTTAACAGGGGTTATAAGTGTTAAGTTAAGAGAGGCACAATTTGAGGGTCAAACCAAAGGTAGGCTTGGGAATAGTGAAGTAAAAGGTTTAGTTGAAAATTTAGTAAACGAAAAACTCACCATTATATTTGAGGAACATCCATCTATAATAAAAAGCATTTTAAATAAAGTAATCGGGGCGGCAACAGCAAGAGAAGCTGCACATAAAGCAAGGGAGTTGACCCGGAGAAAGGGGGTTCTATCTGATAGTTTTTTACCAGGAAAACTTGCTGATTGCCAAGAAAGGGAGCCTGAAAGGGCCGAGTTGTTTTTGGTAGAAGGAGACTCAGCTGGCGGATCTGCAAAACAAGGAAGGGATAGGAGATTCCAGGCAATTTTACCCCTGAAAGGAAAGATACTAAACATTGAAAAGGCTCGTTTTGATAAGATGCTTTCAAGCGCTGAGATAAGAACCATAATTTCCGCCTTGGGAGCAGGTATAGGCCAAGAGGAATATGACCTTTCAAAACTTCGCTATAATAAGGTTATCATAATGACAGATGCCGATGTTGACGGATCTCATATAAGGACCCTTCTTTTAACCTTTTTCTACAGACAAATGCCAGACCTTGTAGAAGAAGGTCATTTATATGTGGCAAAACCCCCTCTTTATAGAATGAAAGATGGAAAAACTGAGATGTTTTTCCATAATGAAGACAGCTACAATTCTTATCTAATAGATAGGGTTTCGGAAAAGGAGATGGTTCGGGTAGATGGGAAAAAGAAGATTTCAGGCAAAAGGCTTCGTTCATTACTGTATACATTGATTGATTATTTAGACAAAACCAGCTCCCTAACAAAAAAGGGTTATAGTAATAGGTTTATAAATCTCTTATGTCAAAAAGATATTAGCAAAAACCACATAAATAACAAAGAATTGATAATCTCTTTGTCTAAAGAATTAGAGAAAGAGGCATTTGTTACCGAAGAAATAGTTTTTGATGAAGAGCATAATCGTTATGAATTACAACTCAGGGATCAAAGGGACAATGGATCCACCTTTAAGTTTAACTGGGAGCTTTTAATCTCACCAGAGTTTCAAAAGCTGTTAAGGCTTAACCGAGAACTGAAAGATCTGGATAGTCCATTCTTTTTGGTTGGTGATGAAAAGAGCCAAACAACGATAAAAACAAAGGAAAAACTTGTTGAATATTTAGTGGATAAAGCAAAGAAGGGGACCGTAATCCAGAGATACAAGGGCTTGGGTGAAATGAATCCAGGACAATTATGGCAGACAACGATGGATCCTGAAAAAAGGAGTTTGGTAAGGGTGACAATTGAAGATACCATAGCTGCTGATGAGATCTTTACCCTGCTTATGGGCGATAAGGTTGAACCCCGAAGAGAATTTATTCAAAATAATGCCCTAGAGGTAACGGAATTAGATATTTAAAAACCAATATAAGTGCCTGAAGCCCGCCCTGGCGCGACGTAATTGTAAAAAGCTAATACCGCTTTAATAATTCTAAGTGGGAGCTATTAAACTTAATCCCTGCATGCCAGGCCTGCCCGCCGGACGGCAGGCGGGTCTGGGCCAGGGTGATAAGTGT
>CAYTDY010000209.1:0-4304 GCA_964436665.1 uncultured Desulfobacteraceae bacterium | reverse complement strand
CAGAGTACTCTAATTACATTACTCTGATCTGTGCATCTCATGGGGGTCAGTCCATTTCCCATGTGTTTTTTTACTTTCTTTATGTCTTCTTTCTCTACTTGAAAAGAAATAGTGGTATATTTTATAGTTTCACTCTCTTCTTTTTTATCCTCTGAAATTTTTAATTTTGGAAATTTAGCCTCTTTTCTGAAAGAAATTTCATACCAAGGTTTTGTATCCATTTTTTCATATACACTTTTACCAATGATTTCACCTTCGCTGTCCCTAGCCTCATATATCCTTCTTGTTAAACCCTGAATCAAATTCTTAGTAATTTCATTCATCCTTGGCTGGACTGATTTATAGAATTTGTTACCTAGTGCAATATCATCTTTAGTTGTATTCATTGGAAGATTACTCGGATCTTCACTGTTAAAAAAAACCATTCCAAGAAATTCATTGTCTTGGTAGGGGTGAAAGTTCACATCAATGAATCCTGTATTGTAAGATATGTCATTTTTTAGGACTATCCTATCATTACAGAAAACAGTCCATCCCATCAATTCTGGTTCACGAGTGAATCCAGCAACAATTTGAACTTTAACACCATCTAATTCTTTCTCCTCTCTAAGTGCAGAAAATTTCTCTTCATCGTCTAAAAACTTAAATTCATATGGATCTACTGGGATGCTGTTCACAGAAATATCAACCCGCTTTTGAATATGTATAGTGTAAACCTTGCGTATTTTTTCTATCAAATCCTCCTGAAAAGGTGTGGATCCAAACTCATCTGCTACATTAGAATATAAACTTTTGACTGTCATTCTAAACATAGGTTCTCCTTTTGATTCACCTTTTTCCTCAAAATCTTTATGCCAATTTTCATCATCATTCAACCACTCCTCATCTATAGCTATCGAAAAATATTCTTTACCATCATCCGACTCTATCTTGATATTCTTCCCTATTTTGAACATAGCTCGTTTTAGCCCAATTCCATAATAACCAATTGTTCCCTTTTTTTCAGGTTTTACTGCCCCTAATCTAAAAATCTCATTGTGGACTTTCGCAATGTCAATACCACCACAATCATCCTCAATACAAAATGTTCTTGAATTAAAAGTGATGGATATTTTCTTCTTCCCCTTGGGAGAACGAATAAGATAATTATCTATTGAATTATCAATGAGGTCAAGGATTGCATCATCGAGATCCACATCTTTTGTTAAAGTTTCCACGAAGAATTTTTTAGTTGGGAAAAAAGATATTTCCTCATTATTATTATCAGGCATGAAATATCCCCCTATTTATGTAGAATGTATACCCCCACCACACCTATGGGGGGGGCATTGGTTCTAAAACAACTTTTCATTGAAACTGAAAGATCTACTCACATCATACCCATGGCCTCAAGACTGTCTTGTATCATATTAAGAGAAAAGCCATCAAGTGGATAAAAATATTTTGGAACAAAGTATATAAAAACGATTTCTTCTTAATCATTAATCTGCTTGAAAACCAACGTTCCCTTTTATAAAGAATAACGATTTAAACTTCAAATTTACTTAACCGTAATGAGAAGACAAAAATACTTATTTTGTGAAGCCTGTCCCCATTCACTTGTCTGCCCTGTGGAATGCTCAGCTATTGCTCTGGGGACAAATGACCTTTTAATGGGTGCCTGCCTTTTTGCCCTATTTCTCTAATACCCATGCAACATCTACCGCAAAATTTGCAAGCATTGGTACTTTCAGATCCTCAGATAGCTCTTTCAGCTGCCCTTCTTCAAACCAATTTTGTAGCGATCCGCTTGCTGTGTATTTGTGGGGCTGGTATTTTGGATACAAGTATAATGTATGATCAACAAACTCAGCTTGGAGTTTTAAGTCTAGATAGGTAGTTACTTGTATATCTGATCGTATCTCGTATTGAGTCATTGGCGGGCGTGATGCCCGAGTTCTTGCTATTTCAAGGGCAGTTCTTAACCCAGGAAGACCAACATCCACCAATATCAGGACTTTGACATAAAAAGGGCGACCGCGTTGATATTCGTTGGGTATTGATGCTATGCATAGAACAGCTCGAACCTGAGCTTGCTGTTCTGGATTTAGCGCTTCGAGGAAGGGTCTTGTTACTTGACGCGTATACTTCAGAGCTCTTAATTTCATAATCGTATGCTCGAAATCAACTTTTGCATCTGCCTGGCCTTCTCTCCAGGCCTTAATCTCTGCCCAATCGGCAGTTACCTCGTCTTTAACTGTTTCTTCAAACATTTGGACGTATTCCTCGTTGACCTCAAAACCTATATAATGGCGCCCCATCACAGCTGCCTGAGCCAGCACAACACCTGACCCAGCAAATGGGTCCATTACCAGGTCACCTATATCAGTCGTAAGTTCGATGATCCGTGCCACTAGCGCGGTGGGGAATGAGCAGTAGTGATCGAGTTTGGATGGCTTGCGCCATGTCCCCCGGGGTCTCATCGGAATGCTCCATATGTTCGTCGGTGTCTTGCCCTTCGGATTGAATCTCTCTGGAAAATCTACCCACCACTTGCTGATCTCATCTAGGGTCTTGATACGTTCTACATAGTATTTGTAATCACCGGACTTGGTCATGAAAAGAATGAATTCGGAGATATTTCGTAGCTGTCCCTTTGAATGCCAAGGGACGCTATGTTGCTTATCCCATACGATTAAGTCGCGCAATCTCCAACCCACTTGACGAGCACATTCAGCCAGCTCAAGGGGAAGAAGTTGCAATTCACCATCTTCTCGATAGGTGTCAACCACAAGCCACAAGGAACCCGTTGACTTGGTTACAAGCAAACAATCTCCAAGGACTTTCATCATATCGCCAAGATATTTGTCTTTAGCCTGTCCGTGCCCAATTTGGTTGGGTACTCCGTAATCCTTCAAATTCCAGTACGGCGGGGACGTGATTATAACGTCCACGCAAGTATCAGTAGGAGAAACTATTTCTGTCAAGAGACGAATGTCTTTAGGGAGCAAGCAGTCAATGAATCTCACAGTCGGCTCCTATTGTGATTGATCGGATTCCCACCATCCAATTAGCGATTCTGACAAGTGAACTCATTGTAAATCCCCTTCCAATTAAATGTTATAAAAGTTGTTTCGGTGCCGAAACAAACATTTCCGGCAATTCGTTGATTTTTCAGAATAAACATCCCAAAGGAATGTGTTTTCGGCACTTAAACCACCATTTTCAGGGGTAAAATCGCCTATCTAAGCCAAAAATACAAGCAATATTCACAATTTTTTATTTTAATATCAATCAATTACCTTAGTCCGATCCCAGACTACAATCCCCTCTCTACCTGATATCAGGGGATTCATCAACCCCATGGTATAGATGCTGCACTACTTTTGCTGATTGTTTTTGCAATTCGAGGCATTCCTGCCGTATTGAGCGAAGTAATGCCGTTTCTTGCTTGGTTCGCTTAGCGGACAGGGCTCTATCGATTTCCTCAGCTACTTTGTTGTATCCACCCACGACTCGGCGCAGGTACATTTCAATACGCTTAAACTTTGAAATTGCTGAATACATTTGAGGTCTTCTCCTTTTTAGGTGATTAAGAAGTGATTATAATCTCAATAGTTATTTTTGTCCTTCAACAATCCCTATCTCCTCCTCTGTCAATCCATAGAGTTTATATACAATCTGGTCAATGAGCCAGTCGGTTTTGCGGAGTTTCTCTTTAAGAGGAAGGAGTTTAGAAAGAGACTTCTCATATTCTTTTTTGATGGCTCCAAAAGTCTCTCTTGATTTGAGATTTGCCTGAATCTTGGTTTTGTTTTTCTCAATGATTCTCCAGAAGGCTTCAAAAGATAGATGTTCTTCACCTTTCTGATAGTCGCCAAGATAGTTTTTTATCTGGGTTTTGCCAGCAAGGGCCTCAATACCTGTATTTCCCTTTTTGTCCGGTTGAATCTTTAGTTGACTCTCCAGCCATTCTAAAAATCCCTTGATTTCTTTTTGCTTTTTATTATTCATCTCAATCATCTGCTCTGCAAGAAAAGCCAGAACATCATATACTACATCGGATTGCTCCCAGAGGGCATTTTCAGGGATCTGCCAGGTTTTATTTAGAGAATCGTCATTATGCTTTTTGACAAGTTCAATATCGGGCTGGTACTCTTTCAGCAATCTAGATCCAATAAAGTAAAGAAAGGCATCTGGGTTTCCCGTTTCAAGGTATCTTTGGTAGTAGCCTTTAGATTCTTCTAGCAATCGGCCTCGCTCTGCTTTTGGTGTGACAAAGTAGGTATGGCGGATAGGAAGATTATTATAGAAAGAAACTGGGT
>CAYTDY010000208.1:0-4313 GCA_964436665.1 uncultured Desulfobacteraceae bacterium | reverse complement strand
TTACCAAGGTACTGGCTGATAACCTGTCCATTGAAAAGGTCACCATTGTAGACAGTGGTGATGGACATGGTGTGCCAGCCTATGTTAAAGGGATAACAGGATCCATTGTTGCCATAATGGAGCAGATAAAAAATGCCACGGGCCTGGATATACCTGAAATTCTCAGGACAAGGGCAAAAGCTGATTGACAGCAACCTATTGTTTAATGTATTATATGTTTGGTAATTGCCTTTAGGTAAGCTTTGGATATCTTTTTTCATAAACAAAAGGAAACATCAATTCGGGCTCGCTAAAGGTAGATATAAAAAGAAGGAATGGATCAAAGGAAAAGAAACTTCTCAATAAGTTCGGTTGGATTTTATCCGTAAGGATTTTATAAAAGGCTTACGCCTAAACTCCAAAAGGCTACACATCCATTATCATTCGCTCAAGACCTTAATCCAGTTATGAGCATCCAAACTTATTGAGACGTTACAAAGGAAAGGAGATTTATGCTCTGTAAAACAAAAAAAGATGTCATGAAAATGGTTAAGGAGAGGAATGTTAGTTTTATTCAGTTCTGGTTTACCGATGTTTTGGGTATTTTAAAAAGTTTTGCTGTTACCCCATCTGAACTGGAGGAAGGATTGGAAGAGGGAATGGGTTTTGATGGTTCTTCCGTCGAAGGGTTTGCCAGGATTGAGGAGAGTGATATGATCGCCATGCCTGATCCGAGCACCTTTCAGCTCCTCCCCTGGCGACCCCAGGACAGGCCAGTAGCCCGGATGTTTTGCGATATCCTTCAGCCAGATGGAAGCCATTATGAAGGGGATCCAAGATATGTCTTGAAAAGGATGACAAAAAAATTGGCTGAAATGGGATACACAGCTTACATGGGGCCAGAACTGGAGTTCTTCTTTTTTGAGGGACAGGATTCCCCCAAACCTATTGATAAGGGAGGATATTTTGACAACAGACCCTTAGACATGGGCGGGGATTTAAGACGGGAGATGATCTTTGCCCTCCAGGATATGGATATCCGTGTAGAATACAGCCACCATGAGGTTGCCCCCAGTCAGCATGAAATTGACCTTAGATATGATGAAGCTCTTGCCATGGCAGACAAGACCATGACCTATAGAATAGTTGCAAAAGAGATTGCAAGACAAAATGGTTGTTACGCCACATTCATGCCAAAGCCCATTTTTGGTGAAAATGGCAGCGGCATGCACGTCCACCAATCTCTTTTTAGGGGCGATATAAATACCTTTTTCGATCCTCAGGACCAGCATCATCTTTCATCAGTGGCAAGGTCTTACATTGCCGGTATTATGAAACATGCAAGAGAGATTGCCGCGGTAACCAATCAGTGGGTAAACTCTTACAAAAGATTAGTCCCCGGTTATGAGGCTCCTGTCTATATCTCCTGGGCCAGGCGGAACCGCTCGACAATGGTCCGGGTGCCCATGTATAAACCAGGCAAGGAGCTGGCCACGAGGATCGAGTTTAGATCCCCTGATCCGGCCTGCAATCCTTATTTAGCATTCGCAGTTATGCTGGCCGCTGGACTAAAGGGGATTGAGGAGAACTATCCCATCCCAGAGCCAATAGAGGAAGATATCTACGAGATGGATGAGGAGGCGCGAGAACAGGCCGGGATTGATTCTTTGCCAGGCAATCTATTTGAAGCGCTTCAAGAGGTGCAAAAGAGTGAGCTTGTAAGAGAGACACTGGGTGATCACATCTTTAATAAGTTTGTAGCCAACAAAAGAATCGAATGGGATAGGTACCGTGTTCATGTAAGTCAGTTTGAGATTGAAAAATACTTACCAATCCTTTAAGGAAATCAAAAACCATGAAAGATGACGTATCAACAGAAATTGGCGATGCCCTGTTTGGTTTTCAGGCGGCCCTAAAGGAAGGCGGCTCGAGCCTTAAGGAATATATGGAAAAATATTACTACCAAAAGTGGATGGGGGACACCCTCCTTGCTGCCATATCAATAAGAGCCACCTTCGTGACAGCCATGCATCAATTCTTGACCGATGAGGGTCTTTTTAACCTTGAAAGGGTACAGTTGAGTCCAGTTACTGACCCACTGGCCCACGATGTAGAGCATGTTCCCTCTATCTCCTACAAAGGTCTTCATTATGTTTTGACCCACAGCATGATCTATTCCAAGTTTCTGGCCTGCCACCATCCGAGGATAAAGGGAATATTCGTTGACTCCCCCAACATCAGGCTCGAGGTAGAGAGCCCTGACAGAACCCAGAGGGGAAAGTATATCATTGACTTCAGCCAGATGGATATAGAGCTTAGGAAAAATCGGGGTATTGATTTTGAGACTTATCTTAATAAACCAGACACGGTTAAAGAGGCTCTCAGAGAGGATATGGCTACTGCCAAAGACTTCTTTGAAAGGATGTTGATTCACAGCATGGCAAAGGTGGTGGAAAAAAACAAAGATGAGCTAAAAGAGCTCGGGGTTGCCATAGAAATCCCAAAGCAGCCATTTCCTACATTCGCCTATGATCAATCGAAAAAAAAATATGGAGCCAAAGGATATGAAATTGAGGCAGGAAAGGAGACATCATCACAAATTTTTTGGATTACCGGCATTCCAAGAGAAAATTATGATCTTATATATCCCTACCTAAAGCCGGATGGAAAGATACCATTAGGTGAGGTGACCTCTGAGATGGTCTACAACTATGATATGTGCGCTAAAAGCATTATCCGGGACACCGGCGAGCAGACTGATGCCAGGGAAATCCTTTCCGGGGCTATTAGAGAATGGCTTTACGAAACAATCGTAGAAAGGCTCCTGGACAATAAAATCATCCCTGTAAGGCCTATTATAGAAGAAGGAAACATTGAAAATATTGATAAACTAGGTGGATACGGACCATTTTTGTTGGCAGCGAGCATGAAAGATGATAAGGGAAAACCAACTTTCCCGGATACATATGGCGGTGGCATAGGAATAGAGAGGACAATTTATACCCTGTGCCGGGGTCCAAAGGTGGAAAAAATTGATGATGTTACCTTCTTTGGCAAAAACCCGGACAGCCACCAGATATATCTGTTTTAATGTTACCTAAATAGATTGTTTATAAAAACTACCCTATCCTTGTTTCAGCCTCAATTGCCTATAATATAAAAACAAAATCTGGGATTATCACCAAAGCCATCGCAGCCTTTAAGGAAGCTAAGCGGGTGCTGACATCATTGTATCAGCAGATATGGGATACCAGAAAGGGGCTTAAAAAATAGGGAATCCATTGACTTAGCTTTTTAATTCTTTATAATTAAAAATTGGTCCAAGACAATAAACAGAGAAAGGAGGTGTAAAGATCTATTTGGTCCTGTTATCAAGTATAATGGATTTCTTTTATTAAAAGGAGGATATGTTATGAGAAAAAGAATTGGTACAAAACTAATTGCCCTGGCAGTAATTGCTACCTTTGTAATGATCCTTCCAACTGGATCGGTATTAGCGGCCAAGGCAAAACCCATTGAGCTGATACTGGCAACAGCAACAACGGGCGGCACCTACTATCCTGTTGGCGTGGCCCTATCAACCCTTTGGAGTATAAAACTGAGGAAAGACAAACCAGCCCCTATAAAAGTCAACCCAATTACATCAGCAGGGTCCGGAGAGAATGTTAACATGCTCAAGGGAAAAGAGGTGGAAATGGCCATTCTCCAGGGCTTGTTCGGAAAGATGGCCTGGAATGGGACTGACATATACAAAGGCAAGCCCATGAAAGAACTACGATCCATCACGTTGCTGTGGCCAAATGTCGAGCACATGGTGATCATCCAGGACAAGGTCAAGACTGGGACTATCACGGATATAAAAGGCCTGAAGTTTTCTATAGGCAGGGCTGGCAGTGGCACAGAAAGATCCGGCCTCACCATTATGAGCGGCGTTGGCATGGGAAGGGATGATGTTAAGGCAGAGTATCTGGGATACTTTGAATCATCCAAGGCGATGAAAGACAAGCGGATACAAGGGGCCAATCTCTGTGCCGGCCCACCGGTAGCAGCAGTTACTGATCTTTTCGCTACCCCTGGAATGAAGGTACAGATCCTTGCATTTACAGACGAGCAGCTCAACGCGATTAATGAAAAGACCGCATATCCAGGTTTCAGATACCTCATCCCGGCCAATACTTATCCAGGACAAAAAAAGCAGGTCAAGACCATTGCCCAACCAAATTTCTTAGGGATCAGGGCAGATGTAGACCCTGATCTCGTGTATAAGTTGACAAAAACCATATATGAAAACCTGCCATATCTTTACGCTATACATAAGGCAACCAAGTTCATGA
>CAYTDY010000207.1:0-4339 GCA_964436665.1 uncultured Desulfobacteraceae bacterium | reverse complement strand
GAAAATATACCAAAAGATATTTTGGGGCTGGCTTTGAGTGGAAATGGTTCAAGGCTCAGGCAATAGCTGAATCAAACCTTAAAACTAATGCCAAGAGCTGGGTCAATGCAAAAGGAATAATGCAACTCATGCCAAAAACATTCCATGAAATCAAAAAGAAAAACCCATCCTTTGTTGATATCAATGAACCACGCTGGAATATAGCCGCAGGTATTTACTACGACAAAAAACTCTATAATAAATGGAAGGCCAAACGACCATTTAAAGATAAAATAAGTTTTACGTTTGCCAGCTATAATGCTGGCTTTAGAAACATTGTTAAGGCCCAGAAGGTAATTAAAAACCATGGGCTCAATGAAAACCTCTGGCATAATATAAAATCAGTGGCGCCAAAGGTTCGTGGCTGGCGCCATAAGGAAACATTGGGGTATGTTGATAAGATTACTACTATGATGAAATAGAAAAAGAAAACAGAACTATTCATCTGGAAATTTTAGGTAACGCAAAAGAATAAAGCCCCACATAATCATTCCACCTGCAAGGGAAATCCCTAAATCAAAGGAGCCCGCTTCTCCAAGGACTCCGATCCCCGCCGGTATGGCCCCTCCTCCCAAGAAAAAGGCAACAGGGATCGTGAAAGATACTGAAATGTTCCGTACACTTGGTGGACCGATCCTGGAAAGTGCTGTAAATCCTGGAGGAAAGAAACAAACAGCTATCATAGGCTGTAAAAATACGATGAGTACCATCCAGAATCCTGGGACAGCCCCAAGGAGAAGTGTTGTCAAACCTGCTCCCAATAATACAGACCCCATAGCAACCTTTGGGCCCAGCCTATCTGTGACTATTCCTGCCAGGAATGCCATTCCCAGACTCAAGATCCTGGAGATAGCCACCAAGTAGTTAGCCCGACTCTGTACCATCTCTCGCTCCATTACCAGATAAAGAGGGAGCATGGCGTAAATACCCAGACTCGCTCCAATACCCAGACTAAATAGGGCTACCATTATCCAAAATGAGGGTTCAGCCAGAAGGATCTTGAGGGTTCCTGGCCTTGGAGACTCACCAGGAAAATCGCCTCCTCTGCCTAAATGGGCAAATGCCAAACCAACAAACACAGATGCTATTCCAAGTATTGCCAATATATATCTCCATGGGAACCATCTCAAAAGGGCCTCTGACAGAAGAGGCGCTACTATAAAGCTGAGATTGGGGGCCAGCTCGTGGATAGCAATTGCCTTGCCCCAGTCTTGGGATCTAACCAATGACGTAAGGGTGCTGATACCTGAAGGGAGATATAGACCGGCTGCCATCCCCAATATAATCAAGCCAATCCTAATACCCCACATCGTATTGCTGAAGGATACAGCAAGAAGTGCAGCACCAAGGGCCATGGATGAAAAGATAATTGTCTTTCTATGGGTAAACTGGGAGGAGAAAAACCCTGATCCTATAAGTGTTGCAAAGTACCCAAGGGAAATCAGTAAGAAGAGAGATCCGGCCTCCCCGTGACCAAACCCCAGATCCTTTTCTATGGTCGGCATTAATGGGGCGAATATGATTCGGGACATAAAGTTTAAAAAGAATATCCCCGTCATTAATAGCAGAGAGCCTACCTGATAACTAAGTGGTGCTCCGCTCTCATTTATAGTTTTGCCAGAATTACCTCGGATCACGACTTTTTTCACCTGCCTTTCTTATGTGAAATGTTATTCCATGCTTAATCTAATAAGGAAAGATAAACAATGAAAAATAAACGGCTATCAGTGAAAAAAATGTCCAGTCAAAACTGGAAATGTGAACCAGTTACAATCAATATTTAGTAGCCTCCACTCAAAAAGAAAAGCTGGAGTTGAGCTGATCAATAGAGTTGAGGCAGAAGAATTACAACCAAGAATTCTCAAATAATACAAACAAGGTTCTATTGTCTGTTCAGACACTTAGTGAAGTTATGTTAGTATCACTGCAAAGTTGAGTTCATCAAGCAGTAAATCATAGTAAGAAAAAATATGTTGACTCGATACAAAAAGTCTTGATAGCATTCTATTCGCTATGAAATCCAAAATCTCAACTGCTGTTAGTAAAATCTCTCTTTCCGGTATTCGAGAGATGTGGAAACGTGCTGCACAGTTCGACAGTTACATTTCCCTGGGGATTGGCGAGCCGGACTTTAACACACCCAAAGAGATATGCAATCAGGCACTTCAGGATGCGCTACAAGGCGCAACACATTATACCCAATCCCAGGGGGATACCGAATTGCTCAAAGCAATTCAGATGTATCTGCATGAGCGCCTTGGCGAGGATTTTTCAATTCCCCAAATTGTTGTGACTACCGGAGGGGTTGGGGGCTTGACGTCATTCTTCCGCACAGTGCTGAACCCCGGCGATGAAGTCCTCATACTGGAACCTTATTTCCCACCATATCGACACCATATTGAATGGGTGGGAGGAAAGGCTGTCTATGTTCAGACCCGTTTTGAAAACGGTTTTGTGCCATCCCCTGAGGATCTGGAAGCGGCAATAACCCCACATAGCAAAGTGTTGCTCTTGAATTCGCCAAACAACCCAACTGCGGCTATCATTCCAGCAGAAATCCTGGACAGCATTGCCCGTATAGTAGTAGAGCGGGATTTATTAGTGTTGAGTGATGAGGTTTACGAAAGACTTCTTTTTGATGGGCTGACTCACGAATCGATCCGGACACGCCCGGGCATGAAGGAGCGAACAGTAGTTGTTCATTCATTTTCAAAATCCTTTGCCATGACTGGCTGGCGCATAGGATATGCCTTTGGGCCGGAATGGCTCATTGAGTCCATGATCAAAGTGGTAAGTTCCACTACATCCTGCGCTCCATCTGTTTCCCAACGCGCTGCCCTGGCTGCTCTACGGCTCGATGCAAAGGTCGTCAATGCAATGACCGAAGAATTCCGTACGCGTCGGGACCAGGCGTATAAAGCCCTTCAAAAGCTTCCCGGTGTGAAGGTTCACAAGCCTAAAGGGACTTTTTATATATTCCCGGATATCAGTCAAATCACACGGGACAGCCTTCAGTTTGCCTTGGATTTGTTGGATAAGGAACAGGTCGTAGTCGTTCCAGGAGAAGCATTCGGGCCTTCCGGAAAAGGTTGTTTGCGCATAGCACTAACTGTGAATCAAGAAATTTTGAAGGATGCCCTCGAACGTATCCAACGTTTCATAAAAAATCTCTCTTGAGCTTTTTCTATCAATAAAGTTTTCAAGGTCTTTAACATCCACCCATACCTCAGTAACCAAACCTTCCCCTATCTATAACTCCTCATGAATAATTCCTGGACAATCCCTAATATTTGCCAAAATAATCCATTAGGTGTATGAAGTTATATCGTAACTGATCACAGGGCAATAGGGTAATGAGACCTTTTCTGAAGTGATTGGTGGGAGGCTGCCGTACTTTTCATGACTTATCAGCGGGGGAAACCGCAGGCCCCGACATATCGGGGCAATGCGTAGGGGGTAAGACTCCCCCGCAGATAAGTCATAGAAAAAACCAGGCCGGGAACCTATAAACTGAAGAAAAGGTCTAATTATCCTTAAATAATGGGTTCAATGTTACGACCCTATGGCCACTTACGTAATATCTATTGAATGATCTTATCTAAAAGGGAAAGGAGCTTTCAGGTGAAAGATGATATTAGGTGGATAAAAACACACTGTGCAAGAATGGATCATGGTGGCTGTGCTCTGTTAGTAGGTGTTAAAGATAACGAAATTGTTGGTATTAAAGGAGATCCGGATGGTTTTTTGAACAAGGGTTATATATGTGCCAAGGGAATTGCATCACCAGATCGTCTCACCAATCCTGATCGTCTCAAACACCCCTTGAAAAGAGCGGGAAAACGGGGTGAGGGAAAATGGGAGAGGGTTTCCTGGGAAGAGGCCCTGAACGAGACAGCCGAAAATTTAAATAAAATAAAGGAAATATACGGCGCAAAAGGAGTTGGTTTTGGTGTTGGCATGCCCAAAGGCTTGGAACACTTTGTTTTGATCAGGCTAGCCAACATTTTTGGTTCTCCCAATATCATCGCATCTCAGGATGTATGCCACGCCCCTCGGGAAATAACCGGTGTCCACACCTGCGGATTTTATCCTGTTGCTGACTTGCATCAGCCGAGCAAACTTATACTTCTATGGGCAAGTAATATCACCTCCACTAACGAGGAGGGGGAAATCTGCAGCATGCTGCTGAAACAAATAAAAAACGGCACCGAACTAATAATTGTTGACCCGAGAAATATCGATTTGGTCAAAAAAGCTAAGAAGTGGCTACAGCTAAGGCCTGGGACAGATCATGCACTTG
>CAYTDY010000206.1:0-4352 GCA_964436665.1 uncultured Desulfobacteraceae bacterium | reverse complement strand
GTCTTTGCGCCTGTTAAAGAAAATGGTTTCTATAGCTTTAAGCCCTTAAAAGATGGGGAAAATGTAGACTTAAATTTCACAAACACACGCCTTTCACCAAAATCATTACTCTTTCCTCAGTCAGAGAGAATGTTTGAATTTAGTCTCGATGAGAAAAGTAAAGACGCCCATATTGTAAAAGAGTATTCAAAAGATTATCCGCCTACTATGATAGTAGGTATTAGGCCATGTGATGCCAAGGCCTTGAGATTGGTGGATGTAAACTTTAACAACCCGGAATTCAAAGATCCATGGTGGGTCAGACGAATGGAGTCAATGGCATTCATAGGTCTTGGATGTAATGAACCCTCCAGTACCTGTTTTTGCACATCTGTTGGCTGTGGACCTTTCAATGAGGAGGGCCTGGATGTTCTCCTTTTTGATCTTGGAGAAAACTTATTGTTCAGGGCCCTTACGCCAAAAGGTGAAGAACTCTTAAAGCAGGGTGGAGTGGATAAGGATGTAGACAGCGATCTAAAGAAGAAGGCAAATGAGCTAAGGATAAAAGCTGAGAAAAAGATAAGCAGTAGTGTGCCCACAGATAAGCTGAAGGAAAAGAAGGTTGATGACCTTTTTAATGCCCTTTTCTGGGATGATGTTGCATTTGCCTGTATAAATTGTGGCACCTGCACATTTTTATGTCCTACATGCTGGTGTTTTGATATCCAGGATGAGGTCACAAAAAAGCAAGGGGATAGGATCAGGAACTGGGATAGCTGTATGTTTCCGCTATTTACCCTCCATGCCTCAGGGCATAACCCAAGAGCTGAAAAGGAGCAGAGGGTCAGGCAGCGATTTATGCATAAATTAAAATACTATGTAGACAAATATAATAATGGTGTTGCGTGTGTTGGTTGTGGAAGATGTGTTAAATATTGTCCTGTGAATGTTGATATAAGAGAGGTCTTCAAACTTATGAATGACCTATCATTAAGAAGTGCCTAAAGTGAGCTAAAGTGAGCTAAAGCCCGCCCTGGCGCGACGAGCTCGAATGAACCCGGGAAGCCTAGAGGCCAGGTCTGGGCCAGGGTTAAGGATACGATTATTACGGATCATAAACAATTCGCCAAAGAGCTTGAAAAGCGGACCAGAAAATTTGCAGTGAGAATAATTAATTTGTCAACAAATTTACCTAATACCCCCGAAGGCAAAGTCATAAGGAATCAAATCACAAAAGCGGGAACTTCTGTAGGTGCTAACTATTGAGAGGCAAATCGGGCCAGAAGCAAGGCGGATTTCAAAAATAAGATTGCTATTTGTGAAAGTGAAGCCAGTGAAACACAATATTGGTTAGAAGTAATTGTAGATACAGAGTGGTTATCCTGGGACCAAGTAAAACCTGAATATGAAGAGTGGGATTGCTTGCTATCTTCACATCTATTGGAAAAAAATAAATGCTGAAAAATCGTTTTAATTTAACTTCTTAACTATCTTTATCTATTTAAACTTTAGGCATTTTAGGCACTTTAGTTCACTTTAGACACTTTCATGTAAACAACAAGGAGGTTAAGTTGACAGATAACCCATATCTCCCTCTTCCTGTAAAGATTGAACAGATCATTATAGAAACCGAGGATAAAAATTTAAGGACCTTTAAGTTAATTTTCCTTAATAAGGAAGATGAGGAAAAATTTACTTATATCCCTGGACAATTTTGTGAAATCTCCATAGCAGGGCATGGTGAAATACCAATTGGTATAGCTTCATCTCCAACGGAGAAGGGATTTCTCATGTTCACGGTTAATAAGACCGGAGTGGTAACCAGCTATATTCACAATATGAAAGAAGATGATATAATCGGCGTTAGAGGTCCATTAGGCAATTGGTATCCCTGGGAGGAGATGGAGGGGAAGAATGTGGTAGTAATTGGTGGAGGATTTGCATTTACAACCCTGAGATCAAGTATCGTCTACATGCTACATCCAGAAAATAGAAATAGATTTAAGGATATTATTGTGGTGTATGGGGCACGATCTCCGGGTCTGCTTCTCTACAGGCAAGAAATTGCTGAATGGGAAAAGAGAGATGACATAGACGTCCATATCACTGTTGATGCAACTGATGATCCAGACTGGCCATATAATATAGGTTTTGTGCCCACTATTACGGAGCAAAAGATCACCACCAGTGAAAATTCCTATGCCCTGGTATGTGGCCCTCCTATTATGATCAAATTCACACAGCCAGTGCTTGAAAAGGTAGGATTTACCCCTGAGCAGATCATCATGTCTTTAGAGATGAGGATGAAATGTGGAATAGGAATCTGCGGCAGGTGTAACATTGGTGATCAATATGTTTGCAAGGATGGCCCTGTCTTCTCCTTAGCCCAGCTTAATGAGTTGCCAAAGGAGTATTGATAATTAGAATTTTACCTTTGGCATCTCCTTTCCATTACAGATCTAAATTTTTAAGTTCTTCTAAGAATGCTTTCTGTTTTTTGTTTAATTTTTTCGGTACTGTAACATTAATCTTTACGTATGCATCTCCTCTACCTCTTCCATCCATGCTGGGCATGCCGTGGCCCCTTAATCTCATCTTTGAGCCATTCTGAGACCCGGCTGGTATCTTAATGCTAAGCCTTTTACCGTCAATGGTTGGCACCTCAATCTTTGTCCCCAATGCAGCCTCAGAGAATTTTATCTCTCTATTTAGATATAGATCATCTCCTTCCCGTTGAAAGACCGGGTGATCCAAAATCTTTACCTTAATATAAAGATCTCCTGGAGGCCCTCCTTCTGGTCCTGGCTGACCTTTGCCAGCAAGTCTTAATTTTTTCCCATCGGCTATCCCGGCGGGTATCTTAACCTTTATCTGTTTATTAATCCCGCCTAAATTATAAGAGATAGTCTTTTGTTCAGTCTTGACAATATCTTGCAGGTGTATGGGGAGTTCATAGATTACATCCTGGCCTTTAAAACCACCACCGCGACCTCCAAAATCACTAAAAACGGAGCTATAGGGATCGGATTGTGTCCTGTACCCAGGTCTCCTGCTTGCTCCAGAGAAAATATCGTTGAATATACCTGATCCTCCACCCCTCTTCCTGCCGCCGATATTACCAAAACCAAATTCCCTTAATATATCACTGAAATCAAAACTTCTGAAGATATCTTCTTGGCTGTATCTTTGCTGGAAGCCCTCAGCCCCAAACATATTATACTGTTTTCTTTTCTCCGCATCGCTTAGGACCGCATATGCCTCACTTATCTCTTTAAATCTCGCCTCGGCAGCCTTGTTATCCTTGTTCCTATCAGGGTGGTATTTCATAGCAAGCTTCCTGTAGGCCTTTTTAATGTCTTCATGGCTGGCAGATTTATTTACTCCAAGTATTTTATAGTAATCCTTACCGGGCATCTCTATTTTATTATAATCTCCATTTATTTTTTTAGGTGCTATTCTATGAGAAACTTACACATTGAAAGATAAACAGGGTTAATGGTAAAGTCAAGAAGGTAGGTTTCCCTTTTGTGATGTAGTCTTAGCCGCTATCCCTCCCCTTGCAGACCAATTGATTGTCACCGTCAGCCAATCAGGCTCACAGGTTTTGTATAAGAGATCGGCAATTTCCTCGGTGATATATTCCTGCCAGTTTCTTTTGTTTCTCCACATCATGAGATAATCCCTTACTGATTTGCCTTCCAGTATCTTTTCTCTCGGTTTATACTGTATGGTGACAATGCCTTGATCATGCCTTTCCGACACAGGGCAGAGGGATTGGAATTCCGGGTATTCCCATTCAACTAAAGGTGTATGCTCTCTTGCAGGAAAGGTAATCAATTTGACCCCTTTAGGGATTTCAACTTTAGCCTCTGATGCCTTTGAATAGTCGGTCATTACAATTTCTCCGATAACTTTAGGGTTTATAATTGAAGAGATGTTCTTTAAACAAGTCTAAAACTTGATCGGTAAATGTCAATATCAAAAGTGCCTAAAGCCCGCCCTGGTGCGAAGAGGTCAAATAAGAGTGTTAAGTCTATAATGCGCTAGGTGCTTTGATAAGCCTATTAAGAATAGGCCAGGTCTGGGCCAGGGTTTAACCCGCCATAAGCCTGCCCGCCGTCCAGCAGGCGGGTCTGGCGGGTAAAAGTGAACTAAAGAGCCTAAAGTTAAAATGTTAAAATGCCATAACAGATAATGTGGCTTAAATATAAAAATCAGGTTTTATGATCTGATTATGTAGTCCTATACATAATTTTAGCTCACTTTAGGCACTTTAGTTCACTTTAGGCACTTATTTTTATTTGATTTTAATTGAAATGCATAAGATACTAAATATTAGAAAATAGAAACTCGAAACTTGAAACTGGATAAAT
>CAYTDY010000205.1:0-4384 GCA_964436665.1 uncultured Desulfobacteraceae bacterium | reverse complement strand
TGCGGAAAGCCATCTCCAATTGTATCGAGCGGCAGAAACATGTTCCCATATAAAAAAAATAGTGGATTTTGATCAGTAAATAAAAAAGTTGTTTAAAAAAGTTGTGTTTAAAAAAGTTGTTGACAAATGTGGGACAGTGTGTATAATACTGCATAGTGAAATAAAGTTACGCTATGCGAAACACCACTACATCATCAGCCCCTCAAGAGAAGTCGCGCTATTTTGTACAGTCAGTGGCCAAGGGACTGTCCTTGCTTCAGGCATTATCCGATGCAGGTAAACCACTCATGCTCTCTGAACTTGCTCGCTCTATGCGTGTGGGAAAAACTACGGCTACTCGATTCGCTTATACCCTAACTCAACTCGGCTTCATTTATCGTGATGCCCAGAGGCAGTACAGCCTTACCCCAAAGGTTCTTACCCTTGGATATTCAGTTATTCGCGGGCAGGATTGGCTCAAAGTGGCCAAATATTACCTTGAACGCCTATCAAGGGAGATAGAAGAGACGGTGAATTTAGCGGTTCTGGATGGTAAGGAGATCTTATATTTGCACCGGATAAAGAAGTATGAAGATGTCCTCCCTTTTGATCTACAGATCGGATCAAAGCTCCCTGTGCATTGCACCTCTATGGGGAAAATCCTCATGGCCTTCGGCCCTCCAGAAAAGATTCGTCCTGTCTTAAAGATTTTAGATTTTTGGCCTTTTACTCAACGGACCATCACACGTTTGGAGGATTACTTAAAAGAGCTGGAGGATTCTCGGAAGAAGGGCTATGCAGTCAACGATGAGGAGCTCTCAGTGGGACTTCGATCCGTGGCAGCTCCTGTCCGAGATAAGCATGACTGGGCCAGAGCAGCCATCTGCATTGTTTTGCACACTAAGAAATTTTGCAGAAAGGATGTGGAGAAAATCTATGCCCCTCGTGTCATGCAAACTGCTGAGGAAATATCTCAAGCATTGAGAGAAATGGAATGGCCTCCAGCCTATGATGCAGGAGCGTTGAGGCGTGGGCCACAGTAGAACGTCGTCGGCAAGGTCTTTGATCATCTGCTATTAAAGCTGGGGCAAGGATTGTAGCACCAGGGCGATGTAGATAATTAAGAAAATGATAAGATAAGGAGGGAAAACTATGAAAAATTGGCTTAAAGGCAAAACAGCCATTGTCATTGGAGAAAGGGATGGTATACAGGGACCATCTATTGCCAAATGTCTTGAAGCAGCGGGTGCAAATGTTGTCTACGCCGTAACAGAATGTTTTGTCTGAACGGCCGCAGGAACCATGGATGCAGAAAACCAAGCCCAGGTTAAGAAAATTGCTGAAGGTGCTGAGAATGAGGATAGTACCAATAACATTATTGTCGTGCTTGGTGCAAGTGATACAGAAGGAGCACTTATTTCAGCAGAAACAGTAACTGAAGGTGATCCAAGTTTTACTGGTCCATTGGCAGGCGTCTCGTTGGGACTCCCAGTATATCATATTTTAGAGCCAGAGATTAAGAATGCCATTCCTAAAGACGTTTACGAGGAAAATGCTGGAATTTGGGAACTGACTGTAGATACAGAGGAAATAGGGAAAGAGTTCAGAGCTATTCGTGAGAAGAAATCACGAGAAGGAGATTAACATGAAACTTCAGATTGAATCCATTGATATAAAAGATATTCAGTTTGGGCCAAAGAGTTATGTAGATGACCACATTTTGTACGTTGACCTGCAAGAATTGCAAAGACTAATCTTGAAAGACAAGAGAATTAAATCTGTAGATCTTAGTTTGGTATATCCAGGTGATCGAGTACGAATCGTTAATCTGAATGATATAATTCAGCCTAGATGCAAGATAGATCGGGATAATGCAGACTTTCCTGGATGGTTAGGAAAACTGACAATTGCCGGACAGGGGCGCACAAGGTCTTTGCGAGGTATTTCTGTTATTGTATCTAATCCTTGTTCAAAAAGGAAATATTCATCACTTCTCGACATGAATGGATTCGGTGCAAAGATTAGTAAATATGGCAATATGAAACATATTAGTATAGTACCAACTGGATCAGAAGAAACTGAGGAGCGTGACCTCGAAGACGCAGTAAAATTGTCGGGATTGAAAACAGCGGTCTATTTGGCGCGAGCTGCTGAAGGATCTCAGGTTGATGATATTGAAGTTTATGAACTTAATATCCCTAAATTTGAAAGAGAGTCTAATCTTCCCCGAGTTGCTCATTATTATCAAATGTATGCTCCACAGCGTGATTTCTACAAAGGGATATCTGATCCTATTTTCTATGGAACTGGGGTTAGTAGTACTTTACCCACAATAATTCACCCTAACGAAGTTCTGGACGGGGGCGTTATTAATATGCATACGATGTATGGTCTAGATACTTATTCAATACAGAACCATGCACTTATTAAAGAGTTATATAAACGACATAGAAAGGAATTAATTTTCGCAGGTGTAATTGTTGGTGTAGCCGATTTAGACCCTGTTCAGAGCCAGAGGAAGGCCATGATGGCAGCACATCTAGCCTCTAATATGCTAGGGACAGATGGGGCAATTTTGACCAAAGTACTTGGAGGTCTGACCCAAGTAGATCTTGGCATTGTCGCTGATGAATTTGAAAGGATTGGAATTAAAACTACATTATTTGTCGATATGTTGTATAGCGCTGGTTCAGTAAGTGAACAAACAATATATCTATCAGACTCTTTAAATGCTGCGATAAATATAGGGCAAACTTTGGAAAGAATTTCTCTACCGCTGGAAGCGGACAGGATTCTAGGGGGCACCGTTGACACGCCGATTTATAATCCAGATTTTACTCAGAAAGCAGGTGATAAGGTTATTGAAATCGAAGAAGCTTTACTTGCCGGAGTACATGCCTATACTGGCGGTGCTAAGATTATTGCAGCAGAGTATTGATATTTACTTATTGTAAAGGAGGCTGTGATGGGTAAGAAGAAATTAAAAGTTGTACATTACCTAAATCAATTCTTTGGTCAAGAGGGCGGGGAAGATAAGGCATATATGGGGTTTCTTGTAAAAGAAGGACCTATAGGGCCAGGTGTGGCTTTACAGAATTTATTAGGTGATAGGGGTGAAATAATAGCGACTATAATTTGCGGTGATAATTACTTTGCAGAAAACATAGATACAGCTGCTGAGGAAGCAATTAAGCTAATAACAGCTTATGACCCTGAACTTTTTTTTGCAGGGCCAACTTTTGAAGCGGGAAGATACGGGATCGCTTGCGGTGCTATATGCAAAATTGTTCAAGAGAGGCTTGGCATAACCGCAGTAAGTGGCATGTTTGAAGAAAATCCGGGTGTCGATCTCTACAGAAAAGATGTGTATATTTGCAAAACTGGAAATAGTGCTCTAAGTATGGTTGAAAGCTTGACCAATATGGTGAACTTGGCATTGAAATTGATTTCGAAGAAAAAAAGATTTAAGCTGGTCTCAGGGAAAAATATAGGGCGACCTTCAGAAGATGGATATTTTCCAAGGGGTATTTTGAAGAATGAATATACAAGAAAAACTGTTGCAGAAAGAAGTGTTGATATGCTGTTGGCAAAACTTCATGCTCAGCCATATCAAAGTGAAGTGCAAAAGCAAAAGTTTGAAGACGTGCCGCCTCCCGCTCCCATCAAAGACTTGGGTTCATGTGAAATAGCTTTGGTCAGTGATGGTGGATTAGTTCCAAAAGGAAATCCAGATAGGCTCAGGGGCAGGGGCAATCTAGTTTGGGCCACCTATGAAGTAAAAAGTTTTTTTCCAGAGGAGTACCCATCAACCGACTATGAGATTGCACATACTGGCTATTATACAGATGAGATATTGGAAAATACCAATCGGTTAGTACCTGTGGATGTACTGCGCAATTTAGAAGAAGAAGGAATTATAGGAAAATTACACCATACCTTCTACTCAACATCAGGCAATGTGACTTCTTCGAAACGCTGCAGTGAAATTGGGGAAGAGATTGCAGAGCAACTAGAAAACAAAAATGTTGATGCAGTCATGCTAACATCTACCTGAGGATCAAGCACTCGCTGCGGTGCAGCGATAGCATCATCAATCGAAAAGGCCAGTTTGCCTGTAATCCATATTACGTCCGTTCCCGTAGTTAGCAAAATGGTAGGTGTAAATAGGATATTGCGCGGAGTAAGGATTACATGTGTATTAGGTGATAGTAAATTGACAAAAGAGAAGGATAAAGAATTGCGCCGTAAATATGTTATGCGGGCATTAGAGATACTCAAAACGGATATAAGAGGCAAACAAATATTTACTCTTGAAGGGGCCGAGTAGTTGAATTTATATAATTTCAGGAAGGACGATCATGGCAATTGAAGTTAACGCGGATAGCTTTGAAGAAGAAGTAGTTCA
>CAYTDY010000204.1:0-4385 GCA_964436665.1 uncultured Desulfobacteraceae bacterium | reverse complement strand
CCAAGGATAAATATTAAGGCAGGTGGAATGGCCTTAATCATAAAAATCCTCCTTCTTTTGGGCAAAGGAAGCCAGTATCCCTGTGGCCAATATCAATAGAAAGGCCCCAAGAACTCCAAAAATCGCCTCAATTGATGGTATCTTGTGCCAAAAAAAGACGACGTGCTCGTGTTTGATGAAAAATCCGACAGGGATACATAAGACAGCCAATATTATAAATAACCTTTTAAGTATCTTTTCCATAATAGCCTACCTGTATCTGCTTAAATGCTCCCTCTCCCTCAATGGGAGAGGGATGGGGTAAGGGTGCTCTCCCTCCCCTTTATCCCCTCCCACCAGGGGAGTGGAAATGTGCCTTTTTACGAAGACATCAAAATTAAAATTCAAAATAGGAAGACAAACTATTGATATCTTCCGATTTCACTGCTAATATTCTCCCCGCTGATTCAGCAGCGACGGGGCCTAGTGGAGCTAATTTCGGCCTTTTACACGCTTTAACGCAATCTTATAAAATAGATCAAACCATAAAGAAACAGAAGGATTATGGCTATAAGGACACCTAAGCCTACAGGTCTTCTATAGACATTTTCGTCGTATCTCATTTCTTTTACCGCAGCAAGTCTGGACTCCAATTCCTTTAGTTCGTCTAGTTTATCATTATATATACCAGATGCTTGGTAAAGCCTATTGATAATTTTCAGGTGAAAATACCTTACTGTTATCTCGGGGAGTAAGATGGGATTTTTACTTAGACTTGAAACGTTAGCTACTATTTTGGTAACAAAACCCTGCAGCCTGAACCTGAGGTCCTGCAAGGGATGAGTGCATAACCAAAGGATGAGTACGCCTGGTTTTCTATAGAACCAATCTGTGTCAACGCTAATGGTAGGTTCACCGCCAAGTTTGTCTATATAGAGCCAAAATGCAACAGCCGTTAACAGTAATAGCTGCATCATCCCAACTACATGGTATAATGTGTAAGGATGATAATGGACAGGATATGGGAGAATATTATAAAGGATTTTAGGATAAACACCTGTTAAAATACACAAAAATGCAGCCATGCCCATAGCTATCAGCATATTCAAGGGAGGCTCTTTGGCCTCTATCTCTTCTTCTTCTATCTTTTCTCCCTCAGGAACCCTGCCAAACCAGGTACCATAGGGAAGCTTCAGACCTGTATGCAGGAATGTCCCTATGGAAGCCAGGTGTAATAACAGGTGTATAATAGGTCTATGCAGCTCACCTGCTGCGGCAACAACCATGGTTTTGCTTATAAACCCATTAAAGAGCGGGACCGCAGAGATAGAAAAACCACCTATCATGTAAAGAGAGAGACAGATGGGCATCTTCTTGTATAAGTTTCTTCCCTGGAGTTCAGTGAGTTTTCTTCTTCCTGTTACATAGATGACTGCTCCAGCGCCCATGAAAAGCAGGGCCTTATACAAAATATGACAAAAGGCATGAGCAGTCGAACCATTCATGGCCATCTCGGTCCCTAATCCCACTCCGCATACCATATATCCAACCTGGCTGATTATATGATATGCAAGAAGTCTTCTGATATCGTTTTCAAGTACCGCATAGACCACACCATATACTGCCATAATGGCCCCCAGCCAGACCAAGAGCTCAACCCCGGGGAAGGTCCTCAAAAGCACATATACAGCACTTTTGGTAGTAAAGGCAGTTAAGAATATACTCCCGGTAACAGTGGCCTCTGGGTATGAATCAGAAAGCCAGGCATGAAAAGGAGGTACAGCGGCATTGATTATAAAACCAAGAAGTATGAGCTGGGAGGCAAGCCCACCATATTCTATAAAACCAAATTGTGTGGACCCTGTATTTGACACATGTATGATGATGCCGGCTAAAAGAGCGCAACCACCAAATATGTGAACCATGATATATCTGAATCCGGCATCAAGGGCAGGTTTGTCTCTTTGATACCAAATGAGGAATACAGAGGATACTGCCATGATCTCCCAAAAAACAAACAGGGTAAAAATATCGCCGGCAAAGGTAACACCCAGAGCGCTCCCTATATAAAGAAAGGCGGCCACATGCTGCCCAACTTCCCTTACATGGAGGGCATAGACCATTCCTAAAAAGGCCACAATGACAAAGACATACCCAAAACACATGCTGAGCTTATCGACCCTGCCAAGGATAAGATCATATCCCAGGAAATTATAGATCCAGTAAGTGCCTTCCGGCATATACAGGAGGTCTATGAAGGCTATCATAGGGATTAGGAGTTGAAATACCTGTCTCAGCCTTCTTTCCCGGAGAAGGGGAAGGAGAATGGCACCCAGAATAAATATAAAGGCCGGGGGTACTATATCAATCATAGTAATCCTCATCCTTCTGGATTCCGTGATGACCCAGCGCCTTTGATCCCAGCACAATCACAATACATCCTAAGAATCCAAATATTGCATCAAAGGCAGGGATCTTCTCCCACCAAAAATGCACATGTTCGGGCCGAAAAAATAGTCCGATTAATATACTCACCCCACAGCTAATAAAGAGTATATATTTTAATGTCTTTCCCATTTACATCCCTCCAAGTATCTTCCCGGCTGCCATTGAAGCTATGTTAAAGAAATTAAAAAAGGCATTCGGAAATATTCCCAGTATAAGTGAAATAATTGCAGTTACCATCAGGGGAACAACCATCCTCATCGGGGCCTCATCAAAATGTGGATTGACAGCCTCCTCAGGTATTTTAAAAAATGCATTATAGATTATAGGGAAAAAGTAGGCTATATCCATCATGGCACTTATGAGCAAAACGAAAAGAAAGACAACCTCCTTGGCCTCTAAGGCACCCAATGCCAGATACCATTTACTAATAAATCCACAAACAGGTGGGGTTCCAGCAACGCCCATCGCGCAAACAGCAAATGCGCCAAAAGTTAACGGCATCTGTCTGCCAAGCCCATCGAGTTCACTTATATTTTCTTTATGGGTCTTCACATAGATGGCCCCGGCAACAAAAAATAGGGTAATCTTCATAAAACCATGGCTGCCAATATGAAATATGCTCCCGGTTATAGCACTTTTGCTTAGCAAGGCAGCCCCCATGATGATTATGGCAAGGTTATTTATGGTAGAAAAGGCAAGTCTTCTTTTAAGATTATCCTGCGCAAGGGCGTACATACCAGAAACAATAACGGTGAATGCAGCAAAATAGGCCAATATAAGCCACAGATCAAGCTCATGGAGAAGTGCCGGGCCAAAGACATAGAGAATAATCCTTAAACAACCAAAGACACCTGCCTTAACCACAGCTACAGCGTGGAGGAGGGCGCTTACAGGGGTTGGGGCTACCATCGCAGTGGGTAACCATTCATGCATTGGCATAAGAGCGGCCTTGACACCAAAACCTAATATAAGAATAACGAACAGGAATATAAGCGTACCAGGGGAACCGTGACCTGAAAGAAAACCACCAGGTTTGAAGTCAAGGCTTCCTGTAAGGGTGTAGATAAAGATTATGGCAAATAAAATAACTACACCTGCTATAAGGGTGTAGGCAAGATATTTCCTGCCACCCATAATAGCATCTTCGGTCTCTTTATGGGCCACCAATGGATAGGTAGCCACTGTCAGGATTTCATAGAATATAAAAAGGGTTAAGAGATTGCCTGCAAAGGCGATACCCATGGTTGCAGAAAGACAAAGAGCAAAGTTAAAAAAGTATCTTGTCTGGGCATGTTCATTTAATGACCTGACATAACCTATGGAATAAACTGAGGTTGCAATCCATAAAGCAGATGCCAGGACACCAAAAAACATACCAAACTGGTCCACCCTGAACTGGAGAGAGACCCCTTGTGTAAGTGAGATAATGGTAAACTCTAATGTCTTTCCACTTAAAACAAAGGGAACCATGGAAAGAACAATTGTGAACTTAATTACAGAGGCGAGAATAGTCCAGAATTCCCGCAAATTCCTGTTCCTTTCACCTGTAAAGATGATTAGTAAGGAAGCTATCAATGTTACCAAAACGGCCAATAATGGCCTTATGGAAACTATTACATCCATTAATAATCCCTGATTATATCTTTAAAAACCTATAGGAAGAGCAAATTGAATTATGGTAGAGATAATCTTTCCGCTCAGAACGCCAAGCGACATTATTCCTGCCCCTGCAATGAGTATTGGTATAAGCATGCTCAAAGGGGACTCCTCACGCGTGATAGCCAATTCTGAACCTATGCTGGAATGTTCAGCAACTGGCTCAAGGTATGCATTCTCTATAACCCTGAAAAATAGTATAACATTTAAAAGGCTGCTTACCAGCAACACGGCCACAAAAACCCACTTATTTGCATCAATTGCACCAAGGATAAGATACCATTTGCTAAAAAAACCACAGG
>CAYTDY010000203.1:0-4401 GCA_964436665.1 uncultured Desulfobacteraceae bacterium | reverse complement strand
CCTTGGCACCATCAGCAATGATCTTAGGATTCTTGACCGCGGCAGTGTTTACGCTTACCTTCTCTGCTCCTGCCAGCAAAACATCGCGCATATCCTCGATTGTTCTGATCCCCCCGCCCACAGAAAAGGGTATAAAGATCTCCTCTGCAACTCTGCGAACCACATCAATCATAATGTCTCGCCGATCACTCGAAGCAGTGATGTCATAAAAGACGATTTCATCTGCCCCTTCTTCATAATAGAACCTGGCCATTTGCACAGGGTCACCAATATCTATATTCTCTTTGAACCTGATACCCTTGGTCGTTTTTCCATCTCTTACATCCAGACAGGGAATAATCCTTTTGCTCAGCATAGTCACTTGTCGGCATAATGATAAATGATAGAGAACTCGCTTTTGTGAACCGAAGCATAGGGAATTAGTTCTTGTGTGTCAATGGGAAAGTCGCCTCATGATATGGTGGTTATCCCTTTTCGGTCGACCTGCCTGTCGGCAGACAGGGATTATATCGATGAGGGTAAGGCATTAACATGCGGAAAAAGTAGCGGCGGGGTCATTTATTCATAAAAAGGGCACGAATCTGGTGAAAAAAAGGTATACTCCTCCGCTAAACTCCCCTTCTCTCCAAGGCATAAACTTATTTAAGAAATCAAAACAATTTATTAAGGAAGTTGGTGGTTATATTTTTCCACAAAAATATCTCCGTCAAGTCCCGCCCCGATCCGAAAAGATTTTCCGAAAAGCATTTCTTCATAATGGAATATTTATTTCTTTTATATAAAAGATTTTTCTATAAAAGAAACTTCTTGACATTGATCTTGATTATGATAAGTTTTTGGTATACTCGAAACTTTTAATTTGCAATGGAAAACTTTAGTGTATAAAAGAAACTTGTATATTGAGAAAATTCGCCCGTTTATCGACAAACCCCTCGTTAAAGTCATCACAGGTATGCGGCGGGTAGGGAAAAGCTATTTCTTACAATTGGTCATGAAGGAACTGGTTGACCGGAAAGTTGCTAAAAAACGCATTCTGTACATCAATAAAGAATCCTTAGACTATGATTTCATTCAAGGCTACAGGGATTTAAACAGTTATGTAATAGACTCATTTTCCGGCGTTAAGGGAACAAAATATCTATTCGTGGATGAGATCCAGGAAATCGAATATTGGGAAAAGGCCATCTCGTCTTTTTTTTCCCATAGTGATTTTGATATCTACATCACCGGTTCCAACGCGCATCTACTTTCTTCTGAAATCGCTACGCTGATTTCAGGTCGATATATTGAAATACCCGTTTATTCATTGAGCTTTGAAGAATTCCTTCTGTTTAGAGATAAAAAAATGAAAAACAAAAGAGAGGAATTTTCAACTTACCTGTGGGCCGGCGGCTTTCCGGCGATTCACCATTTTGATTTTAACCAGGAGGTTGTTTATCAGTATATCAGTTCAATATACAATACCATCCTTTTAAAAGATGTCATAAAGCGAAACAATGTCCGCAACGTAACCCTTTTGGAAAATATCACACAATACATTTTTCAAAATGTCGGCAATATATTTACATCTAAAAAAGTTTCGGACTACCTCAAATCTCAGAAACTTCGGGTCAGCATTGATACGGTGCAGAACTATATTTCGTACTTAATATCTACGTTCGCAGTATTTAAGGTGCCGCGTTTTGATGTCAAAGGAAAACGTCTGCTCGAACTGCACGAAAAATATTACCTGGGGGATGTGGCCTTGCGCCATGCCCTGTTTGGATATCGAGAAGGTGATATTTCAGGCGTATTGGAAAATCTGGTTTATCTTGAATTGAAACGAAGAGGATACCGTGTTTTTATCGGAAAAGCGGGCAGTAAAGAAATCGATTTCATCGCTGAGAAAGAAAACCGGAAAATATATATTCAGGTGGCGTATCTGCTGACATCTCCGGAAACCATTGAAAAAGAGTTTTCCGTTTTAAAGTCAATCAAAGACAATTACCCCAAATACGTAATCAGCATAGACGAGATATTCGGCAAGGATGTTGACGGAATTCAACGAATCAATTTGGTAGATTTTCTGTTGAGCCCGTTGTAATTGTAACGTCGATTGAAAAGAATAAAAAAGAATAAGAACTCCCTTTATGTGGGTCGAAGTATAGGGGATTTTGCCTTGTGTGTCAATGGAAAAGGCAGCCCATGATGTGGTGGTTATCCCTTTTCGGTCGACCTGACTGTCGGCAGACAGGGATTATATCGATGTGGGTAAGGCATTGACATGGGGAAAAGGTAGCGGCGGGGCCATTTATTCGTAAAAGGGGCACTCAATCATGGGAATCATATTTACCATTCAGCCGTCTAAATGTCAAGCACAAATACATATCGGCCTTCCCTTTTACCTCTCAATTCTGTACCCCAATGCGATAATGGCTTTCAAGGTCTCCATGGCGGCTGCACGATCATGTCCTCTTATGAATTCTATGGAGATCGGTACCTTTGGGCTATAGGACGCCTTCTTCCGTAACCAAAGGACTTGGTGGTTACCTTTAACCCAGGGGGGGCCTGATTTCTCTTATATTCATTTCGATCAACCCGGCTGATGATATCCCTGACGATTGATGAATCAAACCCCATCCCTATAATCTCTTCTGCTGCCTTATTGTCTTCTATATATGCTTTTAGTATGCCATCCAGAACCTCATAAGAAGGCAAATCATCCTGGTCTAATTGGTCAGGCTTGAGCTCGGCAGATGGGGGTTTTTGAATAATTCTTTCAGGAATCACCTCTTTTTCTGTATTTATCAGACGAGAGAGTTTATAGACCATGGTCTTTGGTACATCTGAGATAACGGACAGCCCTCCGCTCATATCCCCGTACAGGGTACAGTAGCCTACTGCCAGTTCCGATTTATTACCCGTTGAAAGAAGCAGGTAACCGAATTTGTTGCTCAGGGCCATAAGGATGATGCCCCGGATCCTTGCCTGGATATTTTGACCTGTGACTTCTGTTGCCACGTCTTTAAAGAGGGGAGATAGGTCTTGAAGAAATTTATTAAATATTCCTTTAATGGGCACATCAAAGAGCTTAATCCCTAAATTAGCTGCTAACCCTTTACTGTCTTCAAAATTTTCTTTAACTGTGTATTGAGAAGGCATAAAAATTACTACAACGTTTTCTTTTCCAAGAGCCTGTACTGCAATATAGGTTGTAAGGGCTGAATCAATGCCACCGCTTAATCCAATCAGTGCCTTGGAAAATCCACATTTACGAACATAGTCTCTTGTGCCCATGATTAGAGCATTAAGGATAGATTCGGTGCCCGTTTCAGAAACTGGATGAAGGTCGCCTTTTTGGCTATTAGTGTCAAAGATAACTATGTCCTCTTCAAAGTCTCGAGCCCTCGCAGCCACATTGCCTTTAGAGTTAAAGGCGAGACTGATGCCATCAAAAAGCACGCTGTCATTGCCACCAACTTGATTGACATAGAGAATGGGAACATTATATTTTTTTGCGATACCCCCGAACATATCCCACTTAAATTCTCTTTTGCCCACATGATAAGGAGATGCCGAGATATTGATAAGGAGATTGATCCCCTCTTTGACCATGCTTTCTACCGGATCAATAGGGTAAAGCCGTCTTGAGAAGAAATCTTTGTCGTTCCAGATGTCCTCGCATATGGTAAGGCCTATTTGGCAGTCCTTATAGAAAAACATTGAATATTCTGTTCCGGGCTCAAAATACCTCCTCTCATCAAATACGTCATAAGTGGGAAGAAGTCTCTTGTGCACCTGATGGAGAATTTTTCCTTTATCAAAAAGTACTGCCGAGTTGAATAGAGGGTTGCCCTCTTCAGAAGGATTTTTATCCACAAATCCGCATATCACACCAATCCCCTTTATAGAGGTAATCAGTTTTTGTAGATGCATCAGGTTAGCATCAATAAAGTCTTTCTTTTCCAGAAGATCCCTTGGCGGATAACCTGAGATAACCAGTTCTGAAAAGACAATTAGATCACATGAAAGAGAAATAGCCTTTTCTGTTGCAGCCATAATCTTTTCTGTGTTGTGGGTAAAATCCCCGATAGTTGGATTAATTTGGGCTAATGCAATTTTCATTTTTTGGTGGCTTAGAGTTGAACGCTCCCTATGAATTTATTGGTGAATTTCCATCCCAGCATTTTAAACATAGACTCTCCTTGGGAATCTTCAATGCCTCAACAAAGGCTTCCATGCTGTTGTACCGCACAGAATCGGCACCGATCTTTTCAGAAACCCAGGCCTCCAGGGCCTTAAGTTCATCCAGGGCAGTGATGTTGCCATCGGGAAGATATTCTCTGGCTAAAAGTTCCCCATAGGTCCTGGTTGATATGCCGAAATCACAGGGATACATCAATGGTGGACAGGCTATGCGGA
>CAYTDY010000202.1:0-4443 GCA_964436665.1 uncultured Desulfobacteraceae bacterium | reverse complement strand
TATCCGGCATACGGATATCAGTGAGTACAATATCGTATTCTTTCTGTATGGCCTGTTTAAGTCCCTCACGTCCACTCAGGGATACGTCTACCTCGTAGTTCTCATCTTTAAGTATCTTGCTGACACTATCTAAGACAATCTGTTCATCATCGATTACAAGGGCCTTGTTTTTTTCCATGATATTCCTCCTTTTTAGAGTTTGTTGAGTTTATTTAAAAATCGTAGGCGTTCACAGGTTCAGAGTTCACCGTTCAGGGTTAGTTTTTTCCCTTGACCTTGCTCGTAGACTAGCAAGTACTTGATGAACCATGCTTTCTCCCTTCAGAGCTCACAAATCATCGGTTCAGATTTGAGGTGAACCCACAACCTCTGAACCCATGAACGGTTACAAAAAATCCCTTAATTCACAATTCCTCAATTATTAACCAACATAGGTAACATTGAAACCAGAGGAGGTCAGCTCTTTGGCTATTGGTTCAGCATCTTCGGTCTTTAATCTTAAAATTATTAGCCAACCCTTCTCCTCAGGTTCCTTGAGACTCATCAAACTCAATAAGGCAGTTTTATTCTTGTCAAGGATCTCCATTATCTTCTGCATGTTACCAAATTCATCAGAAGTTTTTATAGTTATTCTCTTACCCTTTTTTGTTACACCCAAAACCCTTGTCATAAGCCTCACAATATCCGACTCAGTAACAATGCCAACAAGTTTACTATTTTCCACTACTGGAAAACCCCCGTAGCCCATTTCTTGTCCTAATTGTAGTGCATCTTCGGGTGGTATATCAGGAGAAATAGTATAGGGGTCTTTGACCATGATATCTTTTACAGTCATTTTAGCTAAAAGATAGTGCAATTCATGGATGCTTAGATCTGTAGCCGGCGAAGGCGATGCCTCTAAAAGCATGTGCTTGGTTACAAGGCCTATTAGTTTATCCTTTTTCATGACCGGCAGTCTTCTAATTTTGTGGGCCTCCATTATCTTCCTTGCATCGTGAATTGAGGTTTTCTCATCAACAGCTACCACATTGGTACTCATAATATCTCTTATTCTCATTTTTTCCTCCTATAGAAAATTCCCTATTTAATTTTGTTTACAAAGACGCTTTGTTGGTTTTATGTTATTTTCAATCTATTGACTTAAAGAGATATTTTCAATCAGGTGCTTTACTCAAAAACAATAAAACCACACCCATTTATGAATGGGGGTGGTTTTATTTTGTGCCTATTCCCTATCTTTTGTAGGGAGAAATACCTACTTAACGTCTCATAATCTATATCCACCTAATGTGTAAAATTTTAGGTCTTTTATTGGTAGCCGATCTTGCCCTGCGGCGGGTAGATGGAATATTGGAGTAATGGAGTGGTGATTAGTATAAAAAAAACTAAGCTATTCCCACAAATCTAAATCAATAAGCCCGATACGGGTGGCATACTTTGTGAGACCTACCTGACCCTGAACGCCAGTTTTACGGACAATATTTGCCCTATGGTTTTCAACCGTTTTTCTGCTGATACATAGGATATCAGCAACCTCCTGGTTGGTGTGCCCTTGAGCCAAGAGCCTGAGCACCTCCTTTTCCCTTTCTGACAGGGGATCCGATTGCTCTTTGATCTTTCTTTTTGATTTCCCCCCAAAATAATCAGACAAAACCTGATCTGCAATGGGGGAGTCAAGATAATAACCGCCATTAAAAACGGTGTTTATAGCGGCTATCAGGTTTTCTTCATCAGAGTCCTTTAAAACATATCCTTTGGCACCTGCCTTTAAAACCTGATCAATATATGCCTTCTTGGCATGCATAGAGAGAATAACGACCTCTGTATCTGGAAGCCTTTCTCTGATCTGGCGGGTGGCCTCAATTCCATCCATCTTTGGCATTCCTATGTCCATAATGACTATTTTTGGTCCGTATTTTCTGGCCTTTTCCAGGGCCTCTGCCCCATTGTCAGCCTCTGCCAAAACCTCAATGTTTTCCCTTTCTGAAAGGAGTGATTTTAGACCCTTACGGAAGATCCGATGGTCATCAGCCAAAATAATCTTAATTTTATCTCTCATGCCCTTGCTCCTTTTCTAAACATGCTATAATCTTTGTTCCTTCTCCTGGCTTAGATATGATCTTTAATTCTCCCTCGATAAGGGCCAATCTCTCCCTCATACTAATGAGGCCAAGGGATTTTTTATTTTTCAAAGGAGAAAAAACATCATCCACCACAAACCCCACACCATTATCTTCAATAATAGCATTTATGGTACCCTCTGAGAATGTTAGGCTTAGATATGCCTCTGTTGCCCTGCTATGTTTTAAAATATTATTTAGCCCTTCTTGGAAAAGTCTGTAGATAGTGATATTAGTTATAGACGGGAGAGGTTTTTGAATCTGCTCAATATTCCATTTAATTTTTATCTCTGAGTATGATTTAAAGTCTTGACAAAGCTCCTCCAGGGCAGATACAAGTCCCAGATCCTCAATCAAAGGTGGATGTAGCGCATGAGAGAGTTCCCTGGTTTCCTTTATCGTTTTATTCGCAATAAATGAAAGCTCACTTAACTGATCCTTTATGGTAGAAAATTTATCTGGTATCTTTTTATTCGTCCTGGAAAGACCCATCTTTAATGCACCTAATAGTTGGCCAATGTTATCATGAACCTCCCTTGATAGTGATTCTCTTTCCCTTTCCTGGATCTCTATGTTCTGCCTCGATAATAACTTTATCTGTTCCTCAGCTTTTTTTGTCTCAGTTATGTCTTGAAGGGTTTCTACAGCACCAATTAATCTTCCTTCAGAATCCTTCAGCGGGGCTGCGGTAAAATGTAGCCATTTTCCATCATGGCCCAGCCGGGGAAAATAATCTATGGCCTCATATGATCCCTCTGTGAGATCAGAGGCCCTGTATTTTCCTGGATACCATTGAGGAATATCATCTATCTTACCATCTACCAGAAGATCAGCCATGCATGGCCTCTTTTCGTTATAGAAGGCCTTCCAATGCTGATCAGTGCGGACTATGTCCTTAGTCTTAATCTTGCTGAACTCTTCAAGGGCCCAATTCCAATAGATAACTCTATGGATGTTATCAATGACAAATGTTGGAATGGGTGAACCATGCAATATATTCCTTAACTTCTCCTCACTTTTTCTAAGTGCCTCCTCCGCCCATTTGCGCTCGGCAATTTCTTTAGCCAGTGAATCACGAGAAACAGTAGTAGTATGTAAATCTTCTGTCATCTTATTAAATGCAACAACAAGCTCGCCTATTTCATCCTTTTGGCCATATTTAATCTTTATTGGTTTCAAATCTCCTTGAGCAACTTGCAATGCTGACTTTGACACCTCTTTAATCGGCCTTGAAAACCTTTTTGAAATAAATATAGCAAAGATGGTCACTAAAAAAGTGATAATTATTACCAATGTAATCATTGTATTACGTATTATATAAGCCGCTTTAAATGCCTCTGAAACAGGTTCAGTCACGATAATTCCCCAACCCCATCCACTAAAGTTAGCATCTCCCTTTAGAGCATACCGGGCGCTTATAACATTTTGTCCTCTGTCGTTTTTATATTCTGTGATTCCTATTTTGCCGGCAAGCAGATCCTTGACAACTGGAAATTCATACAGACGATGAATTTTAAGAAATTCCTTTTCATCAGGGCCTGCCAATATTTCTCCTCTCTTGTTGAGCAGGTAGGCGTGATTATTAACCGCTGCTCTCTTATCTAATGCTTGTACTCTCTCTATAATATGGTCCATACTTACCCTGGTGGTCAAAACGCCTATGACTTCTTTATTGCCTTCATCTGTTATGGGCGTATTAAATCCGATCACTATCTTCCATCCCGCTGTCTCTGCACGATAGGCATCCAAGGGAATGACATCGTCTTTTTTGCATTGAATTGTCTTTTGGAACCATTCTCTATCGGCTCTTGATTTGGCAACAAGTTCCTTTCGGGTACATGCTATAATTATTCCATTTTTATCAATTACGGTAATTGCATCATAAAAGGGATAAGATTCTATAACCTCTTCTATATATTTTTGCTTTGCATCTGTATCATTGCCCTCAAAAACATCAACTTGAGAAAGTAATTTGATGTCCTGGTAGCGTGAACTTACATAATAGGATATTTTTCTTCCGCAATCCCTGGCAAGGTCACTCAAGTGTGTTTTTGTATTTTCTTCGAGTTGATTTTTGGTGATATAAAAGGAAATACTTCCACCAATTATTATGGGCACCAGAGATAGTACTAAGAAGTAGACGAGTAGCTTCTTACCAATTCCAAATTTTTTATCCCTTTTGTTTTCCATTTAACTCTATTGAGTTTGTTGGGTTTGTTGTGAACCAATCAAGCCAATCAGTTATGACGACTTCGTAAAAAGTCCCTTTTGATGTCATTGCGAGCGTAGCGAAGCAATCTCATTGTTGGTAACACCTTGAAAT
>CAYTDY010000201.1:0-4443 GCA_964436665.1 uncultured Desulfobacteraceae bacterium | reverse complement strand
CCACGTCGCTTCGCTCCTCGCAATGACTTGTAAGATAATTTTTCAAAGGTCTCATTCTATAAACCCACAACATCTACTGAATTTCCCCAGCTCTCTAAAATCAAAGTTACCTATGCAATGCCTAATCTTAATTCCATTTTATTACAGAATACAAATTGGCATTCTTTGGCTTTTCGGATTTCCATTTTTCAAATAGTATAGCAATAAGAATAACGCTTGGACTGGATGGCGCAATGGTCCCCATCATTTATTGGTAGTTTGATGAAAAAAGGCAGAGCTGTGTCACGTCTCCCCATTCACCTCTCCTCCCGCATCCTTTATGAGAGAGAGGATTTTTTTCACCAGTTTGGGCTTTTTAAGAATCTTCACGACTGTTGTGTCTGGGCTTCCGGTAATGCCGATCGAGACATTTTTGTCAATATCCGTGCTAACAATACCATCGATTCTAATGCCCATCTGATAAATAACTCCCCCGCCAGCATGGAGGTCCACTGTCCATAGAACAGTGCCAGAAAACACAATCTCCTCTTGGAGCTGAAGGGATATGTTTACATTGGCTTCTGGAAGTATGGGGTTGGGTGCCAGGATTCCGAGTCCATCTGCGCTGAGGTTGGTTGCAACAGCCGATACGGAGTTATCAGGTGTAATTACCTTAGCATCAATCCATATTTTATGTCTTGGCTGCTTTCGGCGATCCCTATTTGTCATCGTCTGCTCCATGTTTTAATAAGGCACTAAGACTCTCTTGATTACAATCCTGGCTTTCTTTTGCAAGGATTGAACATGTATAAATGTGGCCTTATGTCAATAAAAGGGCGGTTAACAATATGTGCCAGCTGGCCCCTCAAGTTGAAAAATGCAACATAACAGTATGTAACTTAATGATATTAATAAAAAAAACAGGATATGTTACGTATAGCTTGCCATATCCTATACTTTTAAATGTATGTAGCTTACACGTGCTAATCAAAACATCAATTGGTTTTTTCCTTTACCTGGATCTTATTGTATCATTTTACATTTTTTCAAATTCTGCTATTGGGGTCAGGGCAATGGAGATAAGGTTTCTTTCCTCTATTAGAAGGCATATCAGAGACGAGAGCGGAGTCAAGTTATTTTCTTTTCCCACTCCAAGGCCGTTTTACAAATAAAGGCAATATTATTGAATTGAGGTCTCCAGTTTATATGTCTTAAAATTTTATTATTGTCAGCTATAAGGGTTGGAGGATCACCAGGCCGTCTTGCTGATTCTTTGATGGCAAGATCAACTCCGCTGACCTCTTTCATTGCATCAATAACCTCTCTTACTGAGTAGCCTTTACCATACCCACAATTAAAGATATCGGAGATGTTGCCTTCTTTCAAATACTCAAGGGCAGATAGGTGGGCAGCAGCCAGATCTTCAACATGGATATAGTCTCTTACTCCTGTTCCGTCCGGTGTATCATAATCCGTTCCATAAATCTCTAAATACTCCCTATTGCCAATAACTGTTTGAGCAGCCTTCTTTATTAGATGTGTAGCTTGAGGAAAATTCTGACCTATCTTCCCATCAGATGAGGCCCCAGCAACATTAAAGTATCTTAATATAATATATTTGAAATCTTTATTGGCCTGTGCAGTATCAATTAAAACCCTCTCACTCATAAGCTTGCTCATCCCATAGGGGTTTATAGGATTAATTGGTGTTGTTTCCTTTACAGGGATTTCATCAGGAATGCCATAAACTGCGGCTGTAGAAGAAAAGATAAAATATTTAACCCTGTATTGAAGTGCAGACCTAATCAGTTTGATAGTATTTATAGTATTATTTGAGTAATATTTTAAGGGATCAGCTACAGATTCAGGAACAATAATTGAGGCAGCAAAATGAATAATAGCATCAAATCTTTTTTTTGAAAACATCTCAGAAATAACATTAGAATTTGATAAGTCTTCCTCTATTAAATCTCCATAAAGAACTGCCTCCTTTTTTCCAGTAGAAAGATTGTCAATCACTGTAATGTTATAATCCGTATTTTCACCTAATAGTTTTACCACATGACTTCCAATATAGCCTGCACCGCCTGTGATTAAAACCGATTTCATGGAATATAGGTCCTTTCCGATTAAGATTTTGCTAAAATATTAGAGCTTTTCCTTAATAAATTTCATTTTTTCACAAATAAAAGATTTGGTTTTAAATTTGGATTTTAGTATTTGGCAGTCTATTGAACTTTTTTTAATGTAAAAATATTCACAGAAAGAACTAATAATTTTTCATTAAGCATGTAATTAAAACATCTGAGATTTATAAAGGTTAAAACATTAATAAGCCAATTTGTAAACATCCAATTCATAGATCTCTTTCATTGTTCATCCCAGTTTTAAGCCTGCCCTCCCCGTCCCGAGACCGAGACGGGGTCGGGAGGTGCGACATGCTTTGAACAGGCCTTCGCATTTTAATATCCCGGAGGCCATGTTTTTACAACAAAGGTACTTTAATCCAGCCTGCCCTGGCGCGACGTAATGAGATTATTATTGCCTATGGGTTATTGTTTTTTCAAGAATTTTATATCAAACACCAAATTTGCAATGCCAGCCTGCCCTGGCGCGAATTGGCCGGCATATATAGTAACGTAACAAAGCAGATCTGTTTGATTGGCAAGTGTCGCAAGCTATCAAAGCCAGGTCTGGGCCAGGGGTCTGGGCCAGGGTTTCAAGTTTCCCCGCCCGCCTCGCAAGCGAGAGCGTTGCGGGCAGGCAGCTTCAAATACTCAGCATCCAGTAAGACATTCCGAGGTGGTCATTCATGGACCTTATTCCTGAAGGACCTTCTGTCTCACCTCAACACATTATAACATACGACTGGCTCAATCTTATTTTTGACGTTTAGTTTGCCCTTTTTTCGTGTAGGGAAAAGACCTTGGGTTTGGCGATATGTTTCTTCGCCGATAATTATTTCGCCACCCTTTGCTATCTGCTGTAGTCTTGCTGCAACATTTACGCTGTCACCTATAGCAGTGTAGTCCATTCTGTTTTCAGAACCCAGGTTTCCTACAATGGCACTGCCTGTATTAATACCAATACCTATCTCAAATGCCTCTTTATCCTGTTTGGCTCTTACCTTCATCAATTCTTCTGTAGCATCTTGCATTTCTATGGCTGCATGAATTGCATCATAGGAGTTATTGTTTTTAGAGGGAATAAGCCCAAATATTGCCATAAGCTGATCCCCGACAAATTTGTCCAATATGCCATTATTTTTAAAAATTATATCTACCATGGCGTCAAAAAATTGATTAAGCATAGAAACTACTTCTTCAGCGTTCATCTTTTCGGCAATGGCGGTAAAAGACCGAATATCGGCAAAAAGAATGGTTACCTCCTTTCTTTCATTCTCGATAAATAAGCCATCCTTTGAATTCATCAGCTTTTCCACCAGGTTCTCCCCCACATATCGGCTCAACTTGTTTCTCAATATTTCTTCTTCCTTGGTTTTTTTATAGGATAGAGAAATGTCTTTGGCATAGATCATAAGCTGGATACCTTGCTCCTTTATACCCCTGTTAGCCTCATGTAATTTTTTGAGTAAAGAGTTAAAATGATCAGCTATATCTTTCAACTCCTGGTCAGCCTTGATCTGGATGGGCTCGCTCTTTTCCCCAGCTTCTACACTTCCTGTTTCCCTGGACAGGTTTACAAGTTGGTCGGCAGAACTTCTCAGGAGAGAAAAACCTGCCAGAATAGAAAAGAGTGCTAATGCGGAAAAGAGAATGATTATATCTGTGAAACCTATTTTTTCGTAGATAAACAGATAGACAACCAACAGGTAGGGGATAATCCCCAATAAGATTAAAACAATTCTTGTCTTTCCAGAAAAGCTGATGTAGTTTTTATAATCTGATTTCATCATTGATATAGGGTTGAATATTTCTCGCCCGCTCTCCCGATAAATCGGGCTCGCTCGAGCTCACAGAGATCCCAGAGATGATTATTTTGCTAAACGTAAATAGGTTAAAAGCTGCTTTTTATGTACCTCCTGTACTTTCTCCACTGACTTTAACTCAACAATAATCGTATCTTCAACCAATAGATCAAGCCTAAATCCTTCCTCATGTACTCTCTGTCCCCGATAAAAAATAGGGAGAGGTACTTCATATCTAACCTTTATACCCATATATCTTAACTCAATAACCATGCAAGATTGATATACAGACTCTAATAGCCCTGGCCCTAATTTCTTATGAACATTGATGGCAGCCTTTATGATCTGAGATGAGAGTTGATTTAGTTCCATAAAAATCTCCTGCTACAGCAGGATGGCACTTTAATCTGGATTGCCATCTCAGCAATCCAGATTAAGCCTCTGTGTCCTCTGTGAGCTCTGCCTGCCCCGTAGGTGGGCACATCGTACTGGGGTGAGATAAAAAGATACTCCCGTGGTCAGATACGCCCTACTGT
>CAYTDY010000200.1:0-4448 GCA_964436665.1 uncultured Desulfobacteraceae bacterium | reverse complement strand
TCTTAAACCTAACTTTGACATATTTTACCTCTTTTATTAGTCATCCGGTGTGTATTTGTTTCTAAGTATTACAAAAGCCTTTCTCATGAAGTCGCTAATCCATAATAAAGAGAATGTTTTTCCCTGAGCCTTTAGCAAACCCTGTTGCATGATCGACTTTAACGATAAAGTTTTTTCATGTACTAATTGCCCCACTTGATTAAAAAGTTATATCAGAGAGGCAAGGGTATCCAAATTGTTGTCGTTCTCAGGTTCTCGCCAAGTATACCTGTCTTTTATGGTCTATTGATCCTGACAAATAATATATTCTCCCCTATCTGTTTGTACCTTCATGCCTGATTTTATTTTTTACCGGAAAAGGCAAAACGATTCATATTTATTTTCAATATAATTGAAGCAAAATATGTGCCAAGTAGGGAGAATTTAATCTAACGTATTTTTAAGCAGTTATACCAACTGTTAGAGAGGTATAATGTGAAATGAAACATAAAGGATAAGGGTGACAAAAATTTGACATTATTTTCCTTATATTGACGACTGGTCACCGATATTTCAGCTCTAGATGTCTATATAAGCTAAAATCTTAACATTTGTGTCAAGCCCGCCCTCCCCGTCCCGAGACCGAGACGGGATCGGGAGGCGTGATATGATCATAACACGCTATTGTCACTTTCGCACTACGTGAACGGGAGCCATAAAATTTGACCCTTGCATGCCAGGTCTGGGTCAGGGTTTTCATAACACAATTAAAGTGCAGAGGATAATTGGGATCGTAGAACGGTTGCGGTTGCGAAACCCGAGTCGTTTGACGTTTAATCCCGACATCTCGGGAAAACCAACAGCGCAACCGTATAAATTTAGAAGAAACCAATATCGCTTCGCCTCAGTTAATGGTATATGATTTTTCTCCAATAGTCGGTTTGAGGCGAAGCTTAGCTAGAACTTACTTATTATATTTCTCAACCAAGTCTCTAAGAACATTTACAGCCTTTTTTCCAGGAAGACCCTTCTCTTCCATCTTTGATTGATACTCAAGAATGATTGGACTAATAGACTGTACCCATTTTTTCTCCTGTGCTGGTGAGAGCCCATGGATGTTTTTACCAAGCTCTATCACAAATTTTAAACCTGCTCTGTCAGCAGAGTCCCAGACATTTCCATGCACATCAACCCACTCCTCGCCAACTTCATCAAAGACCTTTTTAATATCAGGGGGAAGGGATTCATATTTTTTCTTGTTCATAACCACAAACATTGCTGTTGTGTAGCCAAGGGCCTTGGTCTCGATCACATAATCTATCACTTCGCCCTGTTTCCATCCCTTGAGAACCTCGATTGGGCAGAATGTACCTTCAACTACTCCCTTTTGCAGGGCCTCGTAGGCCTGACCCTGAGGCATACCTACTGGCGCAGCTCCCAAGTATTTGGCAAGCTTTGAGCTAAGACCGGTGCATCTAATTTTCATGCCCTTTATATCACTCAAAGAATTAACATCCTTCTTGGCAGCCAGTATTCCAGGTCCATGGGCATGAATAACAAGCACCTTTACATCCTGGAGTTCTTTAGGATTCATCTTTTTGTAAAATTCATATGCAACCCTGGTGGCAACCTTGCCGCTTTTGTAGCCAAATGGAAGGTCAACTGCTTCCATAAGGGGGAACCTGCCCCTGGTATATGCAAAACATGACATTCCGATATCGGAGATCCCTTTCACGACACCATCGTAGCAAACCGGTGCTTTGGTTAAAGTCCCTCCAGGAAAGTAAGAGATTTTGACACGACCGTTGGTCCTCTTCTCGATCTCTTTAATCATGTTGGCACCTTGAATTGCATGACCATGGGTGGGTGGAAAGAAGTTACTGTAGGTAAGATTGATGGTTTGTGCTTTAGCAGATGGCACAGAAAAAATTGTTAAGGAGATTAAAAAACAAAATGTTAATAATAGGGTAAGAAAACTTTTCTTTTTCATTATTTCCCTCCTTTATGATTTATGGAAATCGGTTTATAAACACCGCAATCATTTAAAATTACTTTATCACCACCTCCTCTCCAGATAGTTATAATATAGCTATAATATAGTTACAATATATATTTAAAAATCATATTTATAATCTTTTGTCAATCAAAAATATTATCTTTAAAATTCTTTCTTTTCATCATTTCATCGAAAGCTTCCACCACAGCTATTGCAAATTCTGGGGTATTAAGGTGCACTTCGAGCTCTCTGAGCTCAATTTCAGGCTTCAGATGTTTTTTTAGTTCATCCACAAAAACCTTATCAGCATCAGGGTCATAAAGAGGTTGACCTTTGACGCTAAGTGTGGACCACCCTTTTTTCGGTATTAAGAATTTCACCAAGCCTTTTGCTTTATTTAGCTTCTCGGCCACTGTTTTTGCTACAAGCCTCAATTCGTCTGCATTTGTCCTGGCTTGCACACGATAAGCGTCGTGAAAATAACAGCTTCGGTTAGCTAAATTTCGCGAAACCCACAATGGATCACCACTATCTTTTCTTCGTAGAGGTCCACAACTTATCATCTCAAAGCCACATGGAGTAATAATTTGAGGGATACCCCTTTTGCCTGCGGCCTCAAGCCTGTCTGGCCCAGCGGCACGGTTTCCACCAAAAAGTTCTTCACTTAACCCGCTAGGCACAATATCCACGACACCATCAAAGATTCCCTGATCTAAGAGTTTATCCATAGCTCTATCGCCCACACCTTGCGCGTGACATGGGATCACTTTATAGCCCTTTTCATCAAGATATTGCTTAATGAGGTTACAGCACGTATCAGAGTAATGAAATTCTGTCATTGCAATTAGGGGTCTCTCTGTTTGTTTAAGTGAGTCTATGACCGCATCAGCATCGGTCTCTACCATTCCACAAATCGCACCGGCTGCTCTAACAAGTATGCTCTTGCTGAGTTCATGGAGGCCGGCCATGTCTACAACCGATGATATTATTGCTATATCCGAGGAGCCGAAGAATCCACCGGCATAGCTTGGCATAGCAGCACCACTGGATACCATAAGTTTCGGTATACCGAATGGTAGTGCTTTCATGATATCGGTTGCCATAGTTGTATTACTTACACCACCCACACCGACGATACCACCTATTTTACCCGCCTGATACAGTTCTATAGCCTTTTTGATTGCTCCCTTAGTCATTATGGATGTTATTTCAACCCTACTCTTAGCAGAAGCTCTAATTTCGTGCATGCTTGTCCCTCCAGCTTTTGCAACATCTTCACAGGAAATATCAGCTGAGATGAGCGATTCGCCATGCGTGCTCATGTCTAAAAGTATTGTTTGTTGTCCTCTCTGCTCAATCAGTTCTTTCAGGAATTTAACTTCATGACCCTTTGTGTCTAAGGAGCTCACAATAAGGATTGGCCTGGGCATAACGACCTCCTTCCTTCATCAAAAATAATTATAAATGCCTGAGATAAGCATGTCAAGCGAATGAAACGCTGAGCAATTGCCCAATGACAAGATGGTGGACAATGGCTAGCCCTCTATCTAGACGTCTTCATAAGGCAGCTTCTTAACAAATGTGTCAAGTTTTAAAGACGCTCAATGCAAAATGATGATTAGGTTACGTAAAACGGTTATCGGTTGCGCAGCTCGAATCGGTTAACGGTTAACGTCATACGAAACCAGCAGCGCAACCGTAGAACATTAAACGAAACCGAAATCGCTTCACTTCAAGCAATGGATTATTATTTTCCTCAACTAGTCGGTTTGAGGCAGAGCTTCGATACCTAATACATGAGATTTGGTAAAAAGAGAATGATCTGAGGAAAGGTCATTAGGATAATAAGGCCAACAATCACTGCAAGCAGGAAAGGGAATATGCCTTTAAAGATGGATTCCAGAGGTACCTCACCAATGACTCGTCTGGCCACTCCGAAAACCACATAAACATTGATCCCCACAGGAGGAGTGATAACACCCATCTCCGTTACCATCACAATAATAATGCCGAACCAAATTGGGTCGTAACCAAGAGCCATTACAACCGGGAAAAAAATGGGGACTGTGAGAGTAACAAAGGCAAGAGCGTCCATAAAACAGCCGCCGATAAAATAGATGAGCACAATTATTGCCATGATAATATGTGGTGGTAAGTCAAACCCGCCAACCCAGGTGGCGATATCAAAGGGAATCCTGGTGACAGCAAGAAATTTGCCAAAAACAACGGCTCCGGCTATCAGCAACATAACCATACAGGATGTGCCAAGAGCCTCATAAAGGGCATTCACAAAGGCCTTCCACGTAAGCTGTCGCCTGATGATTGATACAAAAAGAACGCCAAAGGCACCCACTGCAGCGGCCTCAGTGGGCGTAAAAAGTCCTATAAATAGCCCCCCCATCACAAGGATAAAAACAACCAGTGTCTCACCCATACCGAGAAATGATTTTATCTTTTCTTTCAAGGGAAACTT
>CAYTDY010000199.1:0-4496 GCA_964436665.1 uncultured Desulfobacteraceae bacterium | reverse complement strand
GATTGTCTTAATGGTTTTAAAGCCTCGTCCTGTGGGCGGGGTTCTATGCTATGTTTTCTTCCCCTCATTCTTAAATATTTTTACAATACCTTCGTCAGCATTAACCTCAACCCAATCTCCTGTTTCGATCACCTCCAACGGATCCCTATCACAATCGTAAATCATGGGGATACCTGCAATGATAGCAGCTACAACAGTTGTGGGATTTGCCACTTTATTGATAATCGCTTTTGGTGCATGCCCATATTTCATCAAAAAATAACAGCTGTAAGGGTCGCCAGTTGATCCTTTACCCGTAGGATAAACCAATATTTTCCCGCTAATGTCTTTACCGAAGAGAACGTGATTTGGCTCTCGTACAATCCCGGTCTTTAAAACTGGGGTTCCCCCAAATGCAATCATATCGGTTGATATCAAACCTTCTCCTTCGCATTTTCCTCCTGAGGCACATTTTCCTCTCAAGATAATCTCTTTCATTTTTGCTAATCCCTCCATTTTCCAGCTATGGCAGCTTCAATGCATTGTTGGGCGCTCCCAAATAACGTTTTCACGTATCCCCCTGAATGAGCACCTATATAGTGCGCATTTTTAGAGGAGTTTGTAGCCACCGTATTCACCCCTAATTCTTCTCCATATCTGCCAAATATGCTGGCACCTGGACACATTCCCTTAACAACAACGCCACCGGCATCTTCTATCTCCTTCACAATTCCCATCCTCGTAGCTAATTCATATTTGATCATTGACGTAGCCACAAATAAAATAACGTTGGGGTTAACCTTTCGGCCAGTGAGCAACTTAGCAATTTCAATAAGCTCTTGCAAACAACAATGTGGACAGCCCAAAGCAATATAATTCAAATCATTTCTCTCTGCAGTATTCAGCCTTTGGTAAGAGGTTTGGAGTTCCTTTCTCCCAACGACCACAATCTCTTCCGGCTTCTTACCCTTAAATGCTTCCTCAAGGGTTGATGCTTCTGGGGTTATACCAATAACGTGAATCATAGGTATTCCAGCACTCACCGCTAAGGGTACACAAAGATATTTGAGATCTGTTCCACTCATATCCTCGGGGAGACCATTGAAAACCGGAATCCTTTCAACCGCAATTCTTCCGGCATAATAACCAAGGGCATTGTAATCTGCATCAGTAAATTTGCTTGGATCTAAATCTTTGTCCACTTCAAACAGGATCTGGCCAGTTCTATTCTCAGCCAAGTGCATACCATAATTTGGAGTTACGCCTGTTACAGCAACAGCAAGTGCTGTGGGGCCAGTTTCCCTATTAACCCTAGCGCCATTTATTGAATTATTAAATAAAACTTGAACGGATTCTGCTCCCCCCAGATGTTCTCCCTTGCGATAGAAAAAATCAAAGAAAGGAGTACAAGAATAATTTGGAATGGCACCCTTTTCCTCATTGATTTCCATTGCTTTTTTGAATCTTGGCCTCATCTCTTCGACAAACTTCCTCGGAATATTTAAAGCATCAGCTTTTTCTAAATCAATTATCATAGGGTTGATTGTCGACGGTACAGCGAACTTTTCCACACCATCTATCAACTCTTGTGTGATCTCCATACCCCATTCTGCTTCTTTGGCTTTGGGAAACAATTGAATTTCAGGAATAACCAAATGAGATGAGCTTACAGGAACCATATTTATTGCATCAAAAACCCTACCAACAGCAGCTAGTAATTCCATTGATTTCTGCATGCCATTACCGTATTTACCTGCCAAGATATCTTCTTCTCTTTTCGTGAGTTCCATTTCTAGCCCCACATTATTCTGCAGTCATGTTTTGTCTGTTTCATTTTTACCGATAAGTGAGTCTATGTGCACCGAAACTGATAATTCGGCAGCTCTTGTATCTCTTTCTCTTATGGCACGGTATATCTCGTAATGTTGTTTAACAAACAAGTTCCTATGATCAACCCTTCTCTGTTTAATGATTGAGATACCTGAAAGAAGGCTGTGCATATTCGATATAACGTGATAAAAAATCACATAGGCGTTCACAGGTTCAGAGATCACCAATTGAACCTTGCCATCGCGCCATGCCTTAAGAATCTGATAAGGAGGTCCGGTGAAGAAAACACCCGAGATCAACACATTCGTGTCGAGTATGATTTTCACTTATTTGCGCGGACCTTAGCAATTCCAGCGGCAATGTCTGATCGTTTCATACCAGCTTGCCTGGCTTGTTTCCGGGCTTTAGCGATAAGCGCATCAAATTCTTCCATAGACGGCGGTGAAATTGCTTTAAGGATCACCACATCATTCTCCCCTACCACCACAAATTGGGAGCCAGCCTTGAAGCCAAGTCGCTTACGAATATCCTCCGGGATAACGACTTGGCCTTTGGAGGACATCTTTGTTGTTGCTAATGCTGCCATTTTCAACTCCTGAGAATTCTTTGATCTTACCTGTAAGAATATAACCCTGGCTTGAACTTTAGGCAAGGAAAAATTGATTAAAGTCTATGGAAAGGTAACCCCCAAACCGCGCAGTTAGGAAAAAGGTAGTTGAATACAGGGTCAGGCCTACACTTTTGACAAATTTTGATTGTTTGTCAAGAGTGTAGGCGCGACCCCTTTGTTTTCATTATATTACAGCAATGCCAATTTCTTGTTACAATTATCCAATAAATAAAAGATTTTGGCCAATAATGAGTTTAATATTGAAAGCTAAAAATACTGAAAGTGGGTTCGTAATATGAAGCTGCTCTATCAAGTTTGTTATGTGATTCGGAAAAGGATTATATCTTATTCCACAGAAAATACCACCCAAAAGATATGAGAGGTTAAGGGGGGCTCCATATTTACATAATGGTTAGTAATTATCAGACGGCCATTGCTCCATACCCTTACCACCTGACCTTGAAAAAAGAAAAAGGCAGTTAAGGAGAAAACCTTCAACCGCCTTCCATTCGGATTCAAAAGTTATTCACTTATTTAAAGACGTCCCGCTTTATTTATTCTGTGATTTTTTCTTTTACCCATTTCAGAACTTTCTCGGCAATTTCCATGGCTTTAATATAATCTTCCTCATCTGCTGGCTCATAGTCTCCGGGGTAACGGGTTTCCACTGCATAACCGGTCAATAATTTGGCGTTCTGCATATCTTCGGGTATAATCACTTTCTTTTTTTCCAATAGTTCAATGAGATAAGCAATATCATGGGTTTTAGGAAAAACGATCTCGTGAAGAATGCATACTGATTTCAGAGCCTTTTCCACAGCTTGTTGGGCGTCATAACAAAGGTCTTCAAAAAGTATGTCAGGTGAAACCTTGCCTGCCTTTGCGCGCGCCATGTTGCTTTTTGCCCTTTGCAACCACTCGATTGCCTTATCAAGATTTTTCATAAACCATCCTTCCATTCCTATCAGCTTCGGAATAAATCAGGTAAGGATCCGTCTTCAACTGCTCATACTTATCTAAATCAGCCACAATCACGTCTATGGGAGCTCCGACATTTTTAAAGCTCAGGTATATCTTCTGAGTTAATGAACGCTGTTTTTTGACACCTCTTTTCAAAACAAGAAGGTCATAATCGCTTTCAGGTTTGTCATCTCCCTTCGCATGTGATCCAAACAGGATAATCTTGTCAGGTTCGGCTACCTTGACAATAGTTTTTATTGCCTTCTCTAATGAATCATTCATTTGATAATCCCTCCCGTTTTGTTTACTCTCTTAGGCGCTTCAGCGTTTTTCCTTCATTAACGGCTGCCTTAAATGTCCTCTAAAGATGTCTCGGATACAAATTTCTCTTATGATATCCAATATCTCTAAGAGCTTTTTCCAGGCTGATTGCTTTTTACTCAACTTCTATCTCGGAGGCGTCCTCCACTTCAACGGATTCGAACCTCCCCTTTTACTAACCTTAGATTATACTGCCTGTATTTAACTTATTATTACCGCAACACAAATATTATATTGCAATTATCCACTTAGTAAAATGCGTTGTCCAGTAATGAGTTTAATGTTGAAAGCTAAAAGTACCGGAAGAGGTTTCGTTATATGAAACTGCTCGATAAAGCCCTTTATGTGATTCGGAAAAGTATTATATCTTATTCCGATAAAAATGCCACCCAAAAGATATGGGAGGTTCAGGGGATACCATGCTTACATAAGATTGAGAGATTATCAGAAGGCCATATACCTTACCCGTCCTGAGCTCAGTCGAAGGAATCCCCCGCCTGTCTGCCTATGGCAGAACCACCTTTCCTTGAAAAAACAAAAAAGCAGTTAAAGAAAAAACCTTCAACCGCCTTATATTCTGCTCTAAGAGGTATTGAATTATTTAAGCCCTTTATTAGGGGCCGCCTTGCTGACGGTTTCGAAGCATCTTTTGAATAATTGCAGGATTTCGTGCGCAATGAAATAACCCGAACACAACTACCTTGTCATCTTCGGTCCTGAAGTAAATTGCGTACGGGAATCGTCTCAGCAGTGTGCGCCTGTTAGCTAAATTTTAAAAGTGGACTATTTAAAGATT
>CAYTDY010000198.1:0-4505 GCA_964436665.1 uncultured Desulfobacteraceae bacterium | reverse complement strand
GCCAATATAGGGGTTTTACCCTTTTGAACCAAATACTTGATTAAGAATCCAGCAATAGTGGTTTTACCTGTCCCACCTTTACCAGCCATTGCTATCACATAAGGCATTTCTCCTCCTTTCTGCTACCGAAAAAGATATTTTTTCTTGAATCAAGGGCATTTTAAACAATGAGCTTATCACTGTCAATGACGGAGTGATAGCCTATAAAGTTTAAATTTTTCCATTACTCTTGTCTTGACATTTTTTCTTTTTAAGGTAAGTTAATTATCACTCAGTTTAGGTTTTCCTTATCCTGGGTATGGCTTATAGTCGAATCCTAAATGTTTACGGTTTTAAAATAAACGAGGAGATTTTATGATAGAGAAAATTGATCAAATTAGAAATATAGGGTTGATAGGTCATAGTAGTTGTGGAAAAACATCACTGGCAGAGGCTATTCTTTTCAACAGCAAGTCGATAAACCGATTGGGAAGAGTGGATGATGGTGCCTCAACCATGGATTTTGAACCGGAAGAGGTTAAGAGAAAGGTCAGTCTTAGCACAGCCTTTCACCTCTATAGATGGAAAAACAGGAGGTTCAATCTCATAGATACACCGGGCGAGAATGATTTCCTTTCTGATACCAAGATATGTCTCCAGGCAGCAGAAGGGACTGTTGTTGTTGTTGATGCTGTTGATGGTGTCAAAGTGGGCACAGAAAAGGTCTGGACTTTTTCCGAGGAATATAATTTGCCTCGGCTGATCTTTATTAACAAGCTGGATAGAGAAAGGGCTGATTTTTATAATGTTTTAGAGGAAATTGAAGGGGCATTTTCTATAAAAGCAACACCCATATATCTTCCAGTCGGAGCAGAAAGTGGCTTTACCGGAGTGATAGACATGATAAGGTTAAAGGCCCATCTGTATAAAAATGATGGTACTGGCTCCTTTAAAGATGGGGATATACCGGATACAATAGCCGAGATAGTAGATAAATGGCGTGAGAAAATATTGGAAAATATCGTTGAGGTCAATGATGATATTATGGAAAAATATCTTGATGGAAAGGAACTCACCCCAAAGGAGATAGAAGAGACGTTTATAGAAGGGGTTAAATCTGGCGTTGTAGTGCCTGTTATTCCTGGATCTGCAACTCTAAATATTGGGGTAAAACAACTCTTGGATATCATTGATCAGTCTTTACCTTTTCCGATTGAAAAAGGAAAAGTTACGGGTCATAAAATGGACAGTGAGGAGATGGTGGAATTTGATGCCGTTGATGAGGCTCCATTTTCAGCCTTTATTTTCAAGACCTTGGCAGACCCTTTTGCAGGGAAACTCAATCTTTTTAAGGTTATGTCTGGAAATATAGATTCAGAATCTACCATCTTTAATTCAACAAAAAAGGTTAAAGAAAAGTTAGGTCAGTTATTATTGATTGAAGGTAAAAAGCAAAAACCAATTAATAAAGTTAGTGTCGGCGATATAGCAGCTGTAGCTAAACTAAAAAAGACCACAACCGGCGATACATTTTGTCAGGAGTACAATCCAATAATTTTTAGTCCAGCCGAACCATTTTTACCAACCATTTCTTTTGCTATAGAGGCCAGAGAAAAGGAGAATGAAGATAAAGTATACTCTTCTCTGGCTAGATTGATGGAGGAAGACCCCACCCTTAAGGTAGATAGAGATCAGTCAACCTCAGAGATTATCCTATCTGGCACAGGCCAAATTCACCTGGAGAATACAAGGGATAAATTAAAGAGGAAATTTGGAGTTGAAATCGATCTTAAAACACCAAAAGTTCCTTATAGGGAGACAATCAAAAATATGAGAGAAAAGATAATCTATAGGCATAAAAAACAGAGTGGAGGACGGGGCCAGTTTGCCGAGGTACATTTTGATATCTTCCCCTTGAAAAGGGGAGAGGGTTTTGTTTTTGATGAGGCATTAACTGGAATGAATGTACCAAGAAATTTTGTTCCCGCTGTTGAGAAGGGATTAGTAGAGGCTATGAGGGGTGGGGTTTTAGCAGGGTATCCTGTTGTAGACCTCAAGATCCGGTTTTTTGACGGAAAATCTCATGATGTTGACTCTTCTGAGATGGCATTTAAGATTGCAGCTTCCATGTGTTTTAAAAAGGCTGCTCAGGAGGCAACACCTATTCTTTTAGAACCGATTATGAGCATGGAAGTCTCTGTCCCGGAAGATGTTATGGGAGATGTAATCGGTGACCTTAATGGTAGGAGGGGAAAAGTATTAGGCATGGATAATGATGGAAAATATCAGATTATAAAGGCTGAAGTACCTATGGCTGAGGTTTTGACATATTCCTTTGATCTGACATCCATGACAGGCGGCAGGGGTAGTTTCAGGATGAAGCAGTCCCATTATGAAGAGGTTCCACCTCACCTGGCAGAGAAGATAGTAGCTGACTCTAAGTGAGAAGGAAAATAGAGATGGCCTATATAGTATTTCGGCCCGCCCTGGCGCGAAACACCTGAAGCAGCCTGTTCTCTCTGTGATATTTCGAGACCGGAGCTCTTTAATTTTAGGCCCGGTCAAACAGGTCTGGGCCAGGGATTGCGGATTGCGGATTTAGATTGTATCTACTTAAGGCGGATAAATTAAACTGGTTAAAAGAGTTCGGCGTCTGAAAAATTTCAAATTATGTGTATGGAAATCTGTGGATGATAAAGGCCGGGGTATTAACTATTAGTGATAAAGGATTTAGGGGGCAGAGAGAGGACAAATCTGGTCCCTTAGTTGCTGAAATATTGACTGAGGCAGGTTTCATAGTTGAGAAACAGGGAATTCTTCCAGATGACCATGAAAAGATCGTAGAGTGTTTGATTGAGTGGATTGATAAAGATAGTCTCAGATTGATTGTGACAACAGGGGGCACAGGAGTAAGCCCAACTGATGTAACCCCTGAGGCTATGCTCAAGGTAATCAAATATCAGATAACTGGTATGGCTGAGGCCATGAGGGCTGCAAGCTTAAAGAAGACTCCTCATGCCATGCTTTCCCGGGCAATAGTTGGAGTAAGAGGAAACAGTCTTATTATAAATTTACCAGGAAGCCCTGATGGTGCAAAGGAGAATTTGGTTGTTGTTTTACCAGCAATAAATCATGCGCTGGCCAAAATTGCCGGTGATCCAAGCGATTGCAATTAAGGATAGGGGAATCCAGTCTTAGAAATATGGGATAACTAAAATAGTAAATATTAGTTACGAGCTACTTTGAAAGCTTGGCGTGACTAAAATCTCCACATCTGTGGTAAAGGTCTTGCTGATTATGGTTATAATACAAAATCGGTTCTCTTTCTGAAAAAACATTATATTTTTTGGCGATTTGAAGGTGCTCAGGAGACGCCAGCCATCCTCAGACATTTTGTTATTAAAAAAGCTGATAAGAGAATTTGATTCCACATTCCCAGAAAAGCTAAGCAGTCCAGTTGTAGATTCGGTTGTTTGAAAGATAAAGGATTTTTCTTTTTTTATTTCCAGTTCCTTTGGAACAGGTATATCCTTAAAATCATAATAAATGGAGATTGCTGGTTCCCCAATTTCTTCTACTGTTTGAGATTTTGCTGGGGGGGCAGTTTTTTCTGATTGTATATCTGTGGCACATCCAGTGATAAATATAAAAATGAGCATATTAAAAAATACTGCGATTAAAACCCCATCCCGATTTAATTTCCTCATACTGATACCTCCTCTTTTTTATTTTATATAACATAGATCTAAAGAGAAATCTATTCAATTTTTCACTTTTTGGTTTTCTTATTTCAATAAGATCTGAAAGTCAATTTCTTCTTGACTCAATATATTCCCACGCCTATACTTCCACCGATTTTAAAGGCAAAATTTAATAATAATAATTTTTCCTATAGTCAGCATGGTTATTAAAGAATATTGGACAAAGTGAAGGTTGTCTAATTGGAAAAATGTTAATTCTTCTATGAGGCACATAAATGAGACATAAGAGATTGATCCTGCTTTTATTTTTGCTGGTTTTCCTTGCCATTTCCTTTCCAGTGTTTGCAGCAGAAAATTCTCATCAAGGGACCCACGAGCACATCAACTTAGGTGAGATTCTCTCTCTTTATAGCACCATTCCATTTATTGGGATCTTGCTTTCAATTGCCTTATTCCCTCTCTTTGCCCCGGAATTCTGGCACCATCATTTTGGAAAGGTCTCAGCCTTTTGGGCTACCGTTATTGCCGTCCCCCTTTTAATTATCTATAAGGGAGCAGCCCTTCACAGTTTTCTTCATATTATGATAGCAGATTACGTCCCCTTTATTATACTCCTCTGGGGCCTTTTTACTATCTCTGGAGGTATATTACTTAAAGGGAGTTTGAGGGGAACACCCGTGGTAAATACCATTATGATTATTATAGGCACTGTTTTGGCCTCATGGATGGGAACAACAGGGGCGGCCATGCTCCTCATAAGGCCATTTTTGCGGGCCAATAATTATCGAAAAAACAGGGCCTTCATGGTGGTTTTTTTCATATTCC
>CAYTDY010000197.1:0-4546 GCA_964436665.1 uncultured Desulfobacteraceae bacterium | reverse complement strand
GGGTGCCCTGTGGTCAGCTAAAAAATGTGGTTTGTCTATTAAAAAAATCGGGTGGTTACCACCTTGAGCCCTTAAGATCTCTGGTATCCTATAGATCTGACCTGTGCCAAGCCAGCCATCAACCTCCGGGATCTCTCTTAGTAGTTTTTGTCCATATCTCTGCACAAAACAACCTACAACCAAAAGGTAGGTCAAATGTGCCTTCTCTTTTAAGCTGGCAAGATTAAGTATGGTGTCTATGCTTTCTTCAACCGCAGGCATGATAAAGGCGCAGGTATTTACAATAGCTATCTCGGCATCTAAAGGATCATCTGTTATATCATGTCCTTCCTCTTTGATAAGGCCGAGTATATATTCACTGTCTACAAGATTTTTTACACACCCAAGATTGATAAAAAATACCTTTGACATAAACCCCGCTATTTTATTTATTCAATTCTCAGGCCGCCTATGGTGAATCTTGGTTTGCCAAGAAAATCACCCTTTATTTGATGGAGAAATAAACGAATGGCGAGGGTGAAGGATTATTCTTTCTCCGGTTGGAGGCTTGAATCTTTCCATCTCTTTATCATATCTTCTGTATAAGCAAGTCTGAAGCCGTCTATTACCGTTTCAAAAGGAAGGTCTGCAAAATGGCCATGATCCTTAATATATTCAATGTGCAAACGTCCATTCAAATCATGACTATGAAAGATAGCTGGATTGTGACCATCGAATTCGACTGGCTTCAGGTTGAGCCTCTTACACATATCTATATCAAATGTGGGGGTCACCTTAATCCATCTATTGTCAATATAAAGCTCGTTATAGCCATGAAAAGCAAAGACGTTTGTTCTCATCATATTCCACAATTTTGAGGGTATTAAGTAATTTCTGATATCAGCAAAGACAAGCCTTGCAGGTATGCTATTAGCCCGTGCCAACGCGGCCAGCAAAACTGCCTTTTGAACACAAAAACCTTCCCCTCTTTCGAGAGTCCTGCTGGCCGGGTAATGTTCGGGAAGGTAAAAATGAGAATAGGGGGTATACGGAATCCTGTCTCGAACAAAATTAAAAATAGCCCTGGCCTTTTCATGCGGATGAGAGGCTACAATTTTTTTTGAAACGAGTAAAACTGAGGGTAAATCATAATCAATATAATAGGTTGGCTTAAGGTATATTGACAGGTCTTCCATCATGGGTAACCTTTAACGTAACCTTTAGGCGCCTTCTGATAGACGTTTTATTATGGTTTGTGTGAAGTTTTTAAAGAATAGAAGTTGAATAGATTCAGATAATTTATTCAAAAGAGTGGAACTGAATTTAAGTATAATACACTCATCTTTGGTAATAATTGTAGCTGATCGGGCTTCACCAGTCAGATAGGCCATCTCTCCAAAACATTGTCCCTTTTCTAAAACGGCAACATCTTTGCTTCCCTTTCTGACTATAACCTGCCCGCTGATCAAAATATAAAAGGAATCATCTATTTCTCCCTCTTCGATAATAGTCTTTTCTGGCTCAACCTTGATTAAATTACTTGCGGAAAGCATTTCGTCAATCTGGCTTTCAGTAAAGTTATTAAAAAAAGGTAGATCGTGGATATAGCTTAGCAATTCGCTGTCATGGACTTCTTTTGGCGTATCCTTTAAGCTACGCAAAGCAAGCCTAAGATCATAAGCGAAGTCCATACTGCTCTGATAACGTTGAGATTGGTTCTTGGCAAGGGCCTTGCTAAGGATTTGTCCCAACATTGTTGGTAACTCTGGCCTCAATTCCAGAATGGGGGGAGGGTCTTCATTAACAATTTTAAACATAATAGAGTATTCGTTTTCTCCTTCAAATGCCCTTTTACCGGTTAGAAGTTCATATAGGACCGAGCCAACAGAAAAGAGATCGTTTTTCTCTGTTATAAGCTCTTCCCTGACTTGCTCAGGTGACATATAACTGGGAGAGCCAAATAAACCTTTAACAAGAGTTGGTCGACCCCTTTTGATATAGGCAATGCTAAAATCAGTTATCTTTACCTGACCTGCTGAGCTGAGAATGATGTTAGAGGGTTTTATATCACGGTGAATTACACCATTTCGATGGGCATATTCAAGACCTTTACATACGCTGAAAACAATCTTTAACACCCTTTCGATGGGCAAAAGATTATCAGGATTACAAAATTTTTTTAATGTGGAACCATCTACATACTCCATGGCCATATAGCAAGTGTCTTCATGGAGATCAGCATCGTATATAGCTACAATATTTGGGTGCATAAGAGAACCTGCAGATTGTGCCTCAACGAAAAAGCTTTTCTGGTAGCTTTCGACTTCCTCAGGGCCTGTATCAGCAGGAAGAAGATAGATCTTAATGGCTATTTGACGTTCAATATAAGGGTCTTTGCCAAGATAAACGGCTCCCATGCTGCCCTGACCTAATTTTTTTAGAATCTTATAGCGGCCTATAGTCTTTATATTTTGTAAATCAAACATAAAGCAGTGTAAAACCCTTTTTAAATAATCTTAATGACTTATTGTAACCTATATCTCTTACTTCTTATTCTCTTTTATTATTAAACATTCTCTTGATATCAAGTTGATTAACAGTATCTGTAAATGTTTCACTCATTACTTGATGTGCCTGGGTGAGCCCGGAAACTCTATACTTTTCACCTTCGCCCTTGAATTTTCTGACCAAAACCTTTCCATCTTGTACAAACTCAGCCTCATAGTTTATCCTGCCAATCCATCTGCGACCAGATAGATCAAGAGCAAAATCATAAAGTTTGATAACTAACTCTGGGACCCCTGCTTTTGGTTCAGGTAACAATTTTAAACCCATATTTTCTAAATAGATGGTAAAGGTATCTTTAAAAAGGGATTCAACATCATAAATTTTAACAGGAGATTTGTCCTTTTCTCCTTTTGATATTGTAAAATTAATATTCCCAGAAAAGTTTTTATATAATTCCATTGCTCCCTTGCCAATGATATCTTTATCTAATCTCTTATCAAAAAATGCGAAATAGATCTCTTTCCCCTCTAAGATATTAGATTTTAATGTAGTTCTATAGGTAACATTCAGGGTGGGAAGAGTAGCACATGCATAAAAGAAGACGAGAAATAAAGATAAAATAAATTTTAAATAAGAAAAAAATTGCCTCATCAGGCGTCTCCTTTTTTTCTAAAACAGATAATAGACAATTGGCCTAAATTATTTTATTTCTATTAAGGCGTATTAGTATCAGGAATAGCCTTGTCCTGTCAAGAAAAAGAAACTCGAATGATAAAAGATATTGGTAATAGGATACAAAAAAGAGACAGGGATCTTTTTGATCATGCATGGAAGATTACCAGGGAAAACCATGGAGACAATCTTACATTTTATCTTCCTGGCATGATCAGGTATGGGAATATGAGGGGTCTATATCCTGCTATATCATTAACCGGGGATAGGTGCCAGTTACTATGTGAGCACTGTAAGGGTTTGCTTCTAAAACCTATGATAAAGGCAACCAGTCCAGAAATTCTTATAAAAAAATGTCTTAATTTGGCTCGTTCTGGTCATATAGGTATTCTTTTGAGTGGAGGATCAGACCTTGAGGGAAAATTACCCTGGAAAAAATTTTATCAAGCTATATCTAAAATAAAGTCTGAAACAAATTTATTTATTTCCGTGCACTGTGGTTTTTTGGATCTCAGCACGGCGACCGCCCTAAAAGAAGCAGGTGTAGATCAGGCCTTGATAGATATAATGGGAGATGAGGAAACTGCCAAAAAAATTTACCATCTTGATGGACTTCAAAGGGTGATAGCGTCATTAAAGAATCTCTTCAAAGCAGGCCTTGATGTTGTGCCTCATGTTGTGGCTGGGCTCATGTATGGCAGAATACATGGAGAATATAATGCATTGAGTATTATAAGTCGTTTTCAACCTTCCGCCTTGGTAATTGTTGTGCTTACTCCGTTGAAAGATACACCAATGGCAATCACTTCACCTCTTCGCCCGATTGAGGTTGCACGATTGATTGCCAGGGCAAGATTAATGATGCCGCATATTCCAATATCTCTTGGCTGCGAGAGGCCGAGAGACAAGGAAGGACAATTAATGGAAGAGTTGGCCATTCATGCAGGTGCCACAAGAATGGCTGTTTGGTCAACTGAAACTGTTGATGAAGCATTGAATCTGGGATTGAAGCCCCTGTTTCAACACACCTGCTGTTCTGTTCCATATAGGGAGGATTTTAGCAGAAATCTTATTTAGGATGGCCCCAAAATACAGATCAAAATTTTTTTAGATTACATAGGTTGACTATAGACAGCTGCCTCATATATATAACTACAGGAAAAAGACAACATAGATAGTATTGAGGGAACTATAGAAGAAATAGGCACTGAAGAAAAATAGCATTTCAAAAAAAGGAGGAATAATTATGTTAAAAAAACTATTTTTCGGTTCAATAATTTTATTAACAGCCATTTCAATTTCCTTTGCCGGTTCAGGGCCAAACATGAAGGCAGGTCTCTGGGAAATCACCGTAAAAACAGAAATGCCGGGCATGGAAATGCCGCCG
>CAYTDY010000196.1:0-4597 GCA_964436665.1 uncultured Desulfobacteraceae bacterium | reverse complement strand
AGGCATAACATAGCCACAAATTTTTGACTTGACTTTCACCGGAATAACTCAGGAGGTTTAAAAATATGAGAGAATAATTAAGATCTTGCTAAAATTTTTAACTTGTTTAATCATGTTTAATCATAAGAACATTAACAGTTTGAAAAGCTATTTTAGAAAAGGGATATTCTTGCAGACTGTGTATACATTCCAAAGATATTCAAGAAAGAGAAGGTCTATGATGAAGCGACTGTGTGTATTAATCGTTTGCATGATCCTGCTGCTGGCAGCGAATGCACATGCTCAAGAAGCGGGAGCAGATGCTGTTCTTGGGAATTGGTTAACCGAAGGGGGCAAGGCTATTGTTGAGATCTATAAGTGCGGCGATAAATACTGCGGTAAAATAGTAGGGCTCAAGGAGCCCAAGAACCAGGATGGGACGGATAAACTGGATACCAAAAACACTGAACCCTCCAAAAGAAAACGCAAGATTATCGGTCTGAATTTAGTCTGGGGTTTCAAATACAACGACAACAACAAATGGGTCGGCGGGAAGATTTACGACCCGGATAATGGAAAAACCTATTCCTGCAAGATGAATCTTGAGGGTAATAAACTGAAAGTCCGGGGCTATATCGGTTTTTCCCTTTTAGGCAGGACGACTGTCTGGATTAGGAAGCAATAAAGTTTAGAGTCCTTTGCTCCTCATAGAGTTGTTCAATCAAAAACTGGTTGTGAATAGGTAAGAATTCCTTTCTGGATAGAGGAAGTATTTAAAAAAGCTTGGGTTTCAGGCTAAAAAACAGCGTAAGATATATTGGTAATAGGAGATTATAAAAATCGTGTGAAAAATATTTGACTATTTAATCATAAAAACATTGACAATCTGAAAGATTATTTGTTACTAAAACATAAAAAATATTGCTTCGAGTTAAGGGAAAGCGGTGAGAACCCGCTGCAGAAGATTGCTGCTGTAATCCCGACCCTGATTAGTTGATCGGGGAAGCTATCTCACTGGCATACCCTCTTTTTTGGGGGTTAAAGCCACTGGTCCCGTTTTAGCGGGATTGGGAAGGCGAGCCAGAGGGTCGGGAAAGCCAGAAAACCTATCGAAGCATGCTGGATTATTTCCTGGTCTGGAGATCGAGGCAGAAAAATAACGTATCATTATCTATATGCCGGTTTCCTGAAAGATGAGGGAAATCGGTTTTTTCGTTTAAGAGGGTTCCTGGTTAAAAAAGGGAAAGCGGTGAGAGGCCGCTGCAGAAGACTGCTGCTGTGATCTCGATCCCGATTAATTGATCGGAGAAGCTCACTGGATATTCTATTTTTAGAAGATTAAAGCCACTGGTCTCGCATTAGCGGGATTGGGAAGGCGAGCCAGAGAGTCGGGAGAGCCAGAAAACCTGCCAGGAAGAACCCTTACTATTCTCCGGTCTGAGAATGTGGGCAGGTAGCAGTAAAATTTTCAGCCCGCCATATTAAGACCGATGGTGGGCTTTTTTATGGAGAAAGGAGGTGATGAAAATGAAGACAGGGGTAATTGTATATGTTGTGGGCAAGGAAAGCCTGGATGATACAATCGATTTTGAAGAGGCTGGTAAAAGATTAAACATCAAGGCAGACAGGGTCGAGGTGGTTACAGATATAGATGGAATTTTTGATGTAATGCATGCCTGGTGGCTGTTAACAGTAAAGGGGATGAAGCTGATTGTCTGTATGATTGCTGAGGTTGTAAGTCGTTCCCAGCTTAGGCTTACTGGCCAGGAACTCAGGCTGTGTGGATAAGGTGGAGCAGGGCGGAATGAACCCAATCCTATAGCCGCCCTGCCTGCCAGTATTAACCGAACAGAAATGGAGGTTTGGTTAATCTGACAAAAGTAGATTAGCCCTGGTCCTCTAAAAAGTAAAGGAAGTTAAGAATGAAAAATATAATGGTTGTATCTGTAATTTTAATTTTATTGGCTGTGCCTTATTTCAGCCAAGCGAAAGAGGAACGGAAAAATAAAGAATCATTAGTAAAAATGGAAGAGGTGGTGGTAACAGCGACAAGAGACAAAGAGGAGATTCGAAAGATTCCAGCAAATGTCAGCATTGTTACAGCGGAGGAGATGGAGAGATCCGGTGCCACCAATATTGTGGAGGTTCTAGAAAAGTTAGAAAGTATTAATTTCAGAACTTTTAGCGGGAATGCCTCCCAAGCCCAGATAGACATGCGAGGTTTTGGGGGAGACAATCCATTTGGTAAAACGCTGCTCATGCTGGACGGCAGAAGATTGAACAGGCCGGATATGGCATCTGTAAACTGGCTACAGATACCCATCAATAATATTGAAAGGATAGAAGTCGTAAGGGGTCCTAGTTGCGTCCTTTATGGAGATTCCGCTATCGCTGGTGTAATTAATATTATTACCAAAAAGGGTGTGGGAAAACCAAAGGTAGGCGCTTCTCTCATAGCTGGTACTTACGGTTTGCAGGATGGGAGAGCCTCGATTACTGGCTCTAAGGGCAGGCTTTCTTATGCCTTGACTGGTGATTACCAGGAAATATCCGGATATAGAGAAAGATCGGAGTTTTTATCAAAGGGCGGCGGAGTTGATTTTGGTTATGATTTTAGCGACTATTTCAATATTTCTCTTGGGGTGTCTTTTAACAGAACAGATTATGAGCTGCCTGGCGCCCTGACAAAGAAACAAATAGCAACGAACAGGAGACAATGCCAGCCAGGGCATGAGAATGATGATTCATTCAATGAGTACAGCAATGCTAACCTGAGGATGGAATCCATGCTTGGTGATTTCGGGCGTCTCGAAGTGAATTTCTTATACGGCAACAAGGACTTAGAAAATAATATGGAGTCTTTCTGGGCGCCCAGCAAGTACAATGTTATCGATATTGATACCTTTGGCATAACACCCAAATATATACTGGAAGCAGATATATTCGGACATGGCAACAAACTGATTTTGGGGCTGGATTACTATCACGAAACCTTAGACCAAGACAAATATAATGATCGTGAGAGAACATTAAAAACCCACGTAGTTGAGCTTGAGAGAAATAGCATAGGATGCTACATCCGAGATGATTTTAATATTCTTGAAGATCTGATAATAAGTGTTGGTTTTAGGAAAGAAGATACAGAAATAAAAGGCCATGAGACAGCCCTTGCAACCCAGAAAAGAGTCTTTGACAGCGAAAAAAAACATAAGGGGGATGCATATGAGGCAGGTTTAACCTATCTGGTAGGGGAAAAATCCAAGATCTTTGCAAAATATGCCACAGTATATCGTTACCCATTTCTTGATGAACAGGCATCATATTATGGTTTTGGATCGGATACCTTCTTGACAGACCTGAAGAAAGAAAAAGGCAGAAGCTATGAAATGGGAAGCCAGTTCTACCCTCTGGAAAACCTGAAGATTGGATTGACACTGTTTAGAATTGACATGGAAGACGAGATTGCCTGGAACGGTGTTACCTTTAGAAATGAAAACCTTGATAAGACGAGGCACGAAGGAGCCGAGTTTGCTGTCTCGTATAGATTGAAGCGGGTAATCAATCTTTATGGCAACTTCACATACCATGATGCGGAATTTAGAAAAGGTGCAAATAAGGATAAAGAAATACCTTTGGTACCCAAGAGAATGGCAAATATTGGATTTGAGCTATACCTTCCTCATGCTTTAACACTACGTCCCAAAATGCGATATGTTGACAAAAGTTACCTGGGCACCGACAATGATAACAGCTCTGAACAAATGGAGGATTATACAGCCTATGATCTTTTCTTGCACTTTAGGCCTGAGAATGATCATCATCATGTCTCGGCTTTCTTGGGTGTTGAGAACCTGAAAGACGAGGAATATTCCACAATGGGATGGGAGGGGGCAACTAATACTTATTATCCATCAACCGGGAGAACCTTTAAAGCAGGGATCTCTTTTATGTTTTAGTAGTCACCCTATTTTTGCCACAGTGGGGTAGATGGGCTGAATCCTTATCTTCAGGATTCAGTCCAAAAACTCTATAACTCTGGGCTTTCCACCAAAAAGTCAGACTATGGGATATAAAAATCTCAACACCAGCACCTTCTTCATTGTTATTTTTTTACATTACAGTTTTTTGCACCATTGTGCAAAATCAGTGTCTGACCCCACCTCTCTTTAATTAGGGCCAAATACACGGAAAAGTGCATTTGTCTGTTCCATTTCCACTTCTTCTGTATTGACTTTATATTGGATATGAATTATAGCTTAATACAACATCTTGTGGAAAATGCTACAGGACTATTACCTGAAATGCCGTTTTCCTTCACTGGCTGCGATTAATCTCACCTTAGAAGAGTACCTGTCAGGGAAGGAGCATTTTCTTCATTTATCAGGGGTTACCAAAAAGAATTCTGACAAGAAATAAAACAAAAGGGATAATCTTTCTGGACTCACGATATCCTGTGCCTGCCTGGACCCAGGATATTGGATGGGACCGAGAGAATTGCAGGATTTATTAAGTCCGCCTACGTCGGATGAGGATATATATGGAGGTTAGATATTATGCTTAAAAAGATAGAAAAAAGAGATGGCAAAAAAGTGGCCTTTGAGGCTGAAAAGATCACCAA
>CAYTDY010000195.1:0-4598 GCA_964436665.1 uncultured Desulfobacteraceae bacterium | reverse complement strand
GAGACGCCGGCAAAGAAAAATCGTCATGCCCTTCGGGCAAGGCTTGATAAGTTCAGACAGCTTACGCGCAGCGTTACGTCTTTCCCTTTTCTGCCCTCTCAGCAGAAAAGGGAAAAACGTTTTCCTCTGCGATCTCTGTGCCTCTAGCGAAGCGGGCGGTGAGACATAGGTCTATTCACCGCTTTATCGGAAACGTCTAAGAGCTATATTACGAAAGCAGAGAAAGATGCCTGGTTCTGGCAAAATTGGGTGTGATAATAGACAATGGAAAAATGCTTTCTTTACTGAAGGTGGGCTCTTCACCGTGTATGACGCCTACGTCCTAGCGTGCCAATCCCGATGAGAAAACCACCGAACGCAGAGCGATGTTCGGGAGAATCACATACACGGTTCGGAGGGAGAGAAGCCTTTCTGTTTTCGAACGTCTAGCATAACTATTTAATATCATTGTTCGTATCATTTTGAGAGAGGCTATAATGGAATTGAATGTAGGCAATTTGTTAAATAAGTGGACTGCTTATTCTCCTAATAAAGTAGCAATTATTTATGAGGAAAGAGAAATAACTTATAAAGAGTTAAACGATAGGGTTAACCGTACTTCCAATTGGTTACTGGCCAAAGGAATAAAAAATGGCGACCGGATTTCGGTACTGCTCTATAACTCCCTGGAATTTATTGAACTTTTCTTTGCTGCCTCCAGGATTGGTGCAATTTTTTGTCCTATGAGTTTCAGATTAACACCCCAAGAGATTGAATATCAGCTTAATGACAGTGGGTCTAAATTATTGGTATTTGATAAGGAGTTAACAGAGAATGTTGGAGCTATCCGATCAAATGTTTGTTTGGAAGAAAATGCGTATTATTGTGTCGGGATCCAAACGCCTGTGTGGGCTATAGGTTATAGAAAAGCAGTAAATGAGTCCTCCATTATCGAACCGAAACCACTTAAACCGATAGATTGGGAAAATGTACAGATAATTATGTATACTTCTGGAACTACCGGTAATCCCAAGGGTGCAATGCTATCTCATCGAAAGACGTTTTTTAATACCTTAAATGCATTTTTCTATCACGAATTAAGATTTGAAGATATATTTTTATCACCTTACCCATTATTTCACTCAGCTGGCTTGCTAATTTATACTTTACCAAGTCTATCCAGGGGTGCAACAGTCGTTTTGAGAAGGAACTATACGCCGGAACAGATGCTCAAGGACATTGAAAAATATAGGGTTACTACATTTGGTGCTGTAACAACTGTGTTAAAACGCATTCTAGATAGTGGAATGTTGGATAACTATGAAACCAGCAGCATAAGGATATTTGGAGGAGGTGGCGAAAAAACATCTATTGATTTGATTGAAAAACTTGCTGAGAAGGGTCTTTACTTACAACAAAGATTTGGACAGACTGAGACTTCGACTATCTGTTCTCTGCCAAAGAAGGATGCATCAAAAAAAAAGGGATCTGTCGGGTTACCAGTTCTCTATGCAGATGTGAAGATTGTAGACAAGAGAGGGAAAGAATTACCTCCTTATGAGAATGGTGAAGTTGTTGTAAAAGGACCTACACTCATGACTGGATATTGGAATAAGGGTGAGGAAACTGCAGAGACTATAGTAGATGGTATCCTCCATACGGGTGATCTAGCCTACAAAGACAAAGAAGGTTATTTTTACATTGTTGATCGTGTTAAAGATATGTATCGAAGCGGCGGTGAAAATGTTTACCCTGCTGAGATTGAGAAAATTTTACTTGTCCATCCCAAGATATCTCAAGTAGCTATCATCGGGGTGCCTGATGAAAAGTGGACGGAGGTTGGAAAAGCCTTTATTCTTCCCAAGGAAAGGGGAAACCTTAATAAAAAAGAAGTTCTTGAATTTCTCAAAGGGAAGGTAGCTAAATTTAAAATTCCCTCCTATGTACAATTCGTGGACCGCCTTCCTATGACTTCAGGTGATAAAGTCAAGAAGATAGAATTAAAAAAAAAGTTTAGCCATGTATCAGAAGAGATGCAAAAATCTTAATTTAATGACTGAAATGAAGGCAGCATTTGTCAGATAGTTCTATGAAGAGAAACTAACGATAGAAGGTGTAAGGAAGAGGCTCAAGGCTATAAGGAAGGTTACTTCTATGCTACCGAGTAATTTGTTAAGGGAAATCAAAGAAGCGCTTAAACAAATCTTAGAAATTGTTCAATAATTCCCACTCTCTTTAAATCCATTTTCATTTCCTTTTTTCGTTATCTTTGTTTTTTTTAAACCCACCCCTTAACCCCAACCCTTTAGGCAGGTCTATCCCGCCGGAGTTCATCGTCTAAAGGCACCGAGATGATTGGAATTGGATGATCTGCTTTTTCTACCCCGTTAAATTTCCCGATGGGAACCCTAGTTAACGGGGTGAACACGCGGCATAGTGTCCTGTGCAAAGCCCAACAGGGTTTACTTTTCTTCTTGTTTCCTTTATACAGGACAAAAAAGAGAAAAATTCGCCATGAAAAGATTACTGAGGAAAGGCATTGAAAACCTGACCCCTTATCCACCAGGTAAACCAATAGAGGAACTTGAGAGAGAATTAGGAATAGGTGGTTCTATAAAACTGGCTTCAAATGAAAACCCCTTAGGCCCCTCACCTAAAGCTATCAAGGCTATTAATGAAAACGTCAATAATATCCACAGGTACCCTGATGGCAGTTGCTATTATTTGAAACAGAAACTGGCAAAGAAGTTCGGAGTGCCAATGGATAGGATTATTGTAGGCAATGGATCAAACGAGATCATAAGGCTGGTTGTACATATTTTTCTTTCCCCTGATGAGGAGGTTATCCTTCCTCTGCCCACTTTCCTCCTATATGAAAAGGTTGTTGGAAGTTTTGCGGGAAAGGTGGTTACGGTACCCTTATCAGATTTCTCTATTGATTTGCCAGCTATCCTTCAGGTTGTTTCGTCCAAGACTAAGATAGTTTTTATAAGCAACCCGAACAATCCAACAGGAAAGGCCCTCAAAAAGGAGGAGATCTCCGGTTTTTTGCATTCCCTTCCCCCGGATGTGGTTGTTGTCTTGGATGAGGCCTACATTGAATTTGTCACCGATCCAGACGTTACAAGCGCAGTAGAATTGTTAGGCACATATCCACTGTTAGTGGTTCTGCGAACATTTTCAAAGGCCTATGGATTGGCCGGACTCAGGATTGGTTATGGGTTTGCCTCTGAGATGATAACCGATGGCATGAACCTTGTCAGGCAGCCCTTTAATGCAAATTATCTGGCTCAGGTTGGAGCCTTAGCAGCCCTTGATGATGATGAGTTTGTTGAAAAAACACTTACCCTCACAAGGGATGGCCTTGAATTCCTGTATTCCGAGTTAGATCGGATAGGTCTTGAATATGTGACTACCCAGACAAATTTTTTCCTGATCAAGACACCCCTCGGTGCAGGAGAAACATACAGGCGTATGCTCGAGGAAGGTGTTATCGTCAGATCTATGGAAAGTTTCGGATTGAGAGAGTATATCAGGATAAATGTGGGACTACCAGAAGAGAACAAGCGATTTATTAAAACCCTGGAGAAGATCCTGTCTTAAATTGAGTAGCATAATAACCATAGATGGACCAACAGGCACCGGAAAGAGCACTGTTAGTCGCCTCCTGGCTAAGAGACTCCGGTATCATTATCTTGATACGGGAGCAATGTACAGGGCTGTTGGACTTGCCATCCGGAGGGCGGGTATAGAGTTGCAAAATGAAGAGGAGGTAGCAGAAATATGTAATGGCCTCGACATAAAATTTATCCACGAAGGTGGTCTAACCAAAATTTATATGGGAAATGAGGATATTACTGAGGCTATCAGGAAGCCCGCTATAGATTTAATGGCATCCAATGTCTCGGCACTTGATACGGTAAGGAAGGCAATGACCAAGCTTCAGAGAAAGATCGGTTCCCAGGGTTCACTGGTGGCAGAAGGTCGAGACATGGGAACAGTTGTATTTCCACAAGCTAAGCACAAATTGTATCTTGATGCATCGTTAGAGGAAAGGGTGGATCGGAGATTCCAGGAAAGGCAAAAAAAAGGAGAATCTGTTTCGAGAGAAAAGGTAAAGGAAGATCTCATCAAGAGAGATTATCAGGATATGAATCGGCGCTTGTCACCACTGAAACCAGCCAAAGATGCAGAGATAATTGATACGACGAAATTGGATCCTCATCAGGTTGTTGAAAAAATAATCAAATATATTGGAGTTTCTACAACTTTCTGAAATTAGGATATTTTTCGAGGATCGATCATTTTGCCTCGCGCATGGCCTGCCCTCCCCGTCCCGAGACCGGGACGGGATCGGGAGGTGCGACGGGATTGAGTGATCCTGTGAAGCATATAGGCCGGTCCGAGACCATAGAATCAGCCCACTAAGCTCATAAACCAGGTCTGGGCCAGGGAATATGGGAAAAAATAAAAAATAAATGGTTGAATTCTATTAATAATTTTGTTATAAAATAAAGCTTATATTTTTGGTAGCCGTTCACGCGTTCAGAGGTTCAGGGTTCACAGGTTGTGGGTTCACCTCAAATCTGAACTGTTGATTCCTGAGTTCTGAACGGAGA
>CAYTDY010000194.1:2930-4607 GCA_964436665.1 uncultured Desulfobacteraceae bacterium | reverse complement strand
AAGTGCGCCATACCCTCCTTTTCCGGCCGAAAGGAATTTTCTACTAAAGAAACCCGCATTGTCCGCTATACACCACCCAGATTCCCTAACAATACTCAAGGACAGGAGAAAAAAATTACTTCTGCTGGAGTCCCTCGACAGTCTCCAGTGAGCCAAAAGGAGATCTCAAAACCCCTGGCCCACACCCCTGCAGCTTCATTGTCTACGGGTTCCGAAATGAGCCAAACCTCTCTGTCGAGTAGTCTAAAAATCAAGGCAGGCCCTGAACGCGATATCAAAGAAGTTCCTGATGTTGCACCTGATATAATTCAAAGGGATCGAGCGAAATCTCCTGCCATAGAACCACCGGCGAAGGTTTTACCAAAGGTGGCAGTTAATAAGAAGCCTACAACTGCAGGTAAAAGAGTACTGTCGGAAAGGCCTGAACGATTAAAAGAGAGAAAAAAAGAAGAAGATGAACGTATTCGTCTGGAAAATGTAAAAAAGAGCGCAAAAATTGCTTCTCTCGTTGCGAAAATACAAAGATCCATGGACACAAGAAAGAGCGATCAGATAGAGGATCTGATTGACGAACTCGCATTACTTAAAGGAAAAGAAAACAGTTATGTTTTAAAACTCAGGGCCTTCTTGTTTATGCGTAAGGATGACTACGAATCGGCTGCGTTACTTTTAAATGAGGTTTTACGTAAAAATGAAAACGATCTGGAAGCAGGTATTAATATGGCCATTGTTGAGATAAAAACAAGTCAGATACCTAAGGCTATAAAGCGATTGGCTAAACTCAGAGAGATTTATCCTGAAGATACCCTTATACCAGAGTTAATTCAGAAACTGAAATAATAATGGCCCTTTCCGGGAAAGCTGTTGAGAAATTACTATTTGTAGGTCTGTATGGAGGTTTAATTGTTTTAATGGTATGGGGAGGGAGTCGGCTTATCAACTATTCCCTAGATTCAAGATTTTACAAGGATTTTTTATTACAATGGGAGGCATCTTTACGCTCCTACTCTGTCAAAAGTGGAATCTGGCCACATTTTTCAGGGAGCAACCATTTGGAATATATGAATAATCTTAGCCAGTTGATCGAAAGAGCTGATATATCATTACCCAAATCCAATACAGGGCGTTCCTATGTCTATCGCATCAAAAAAATTGGCAAGGAACAAGATGATATCTTCATTCTATGTTTTTCTGATAGGATTATTCTTTACGGGATATCAAAAGATACATTTACAAGAATTGACCGTTTTGTTGATGGAGAACTGAGCAAAGAGAAAGGTTTTTTTGCGGGGCATCTTAGCAAGGATAATAGGACCTATATTGGTCTGTGGCGATTATGAAATCAGATATGGCAAACGAAGAATTACGATACCTTGAATACTTTGGATTGGGATACAATCCATTTCCTGTTGCTCCGGATAATGAGAATTTTTATATCTCAGAACATATAGATCAGATTCTCACCGAGCTCGTCCATGGTATTGTTGCGAGAAAGGGTTTTATGGTCTTAACGGGTGAGATTGGGCTCGGGAAAACAACCATCAGCAGAAGAATAATCAATATCCTTGAAGAAAAAGGAGTTGAAACTTCCCTTATATTGCACACCTTTTATCAGGATGTTGAGTTATTACGAGAGATTAACAAGGATTTCGGATTATATTCAGATAGTTTAGAGCT
>CAYTDY010000194.1:0-2830 GCA_964436665.1 uncultured Desulfobacteraceae bacterium | reverse complement strand
AAAGATTCACAGGTATAGCAAGGGAAATTTCAGAGGGGTTAATATCTTCATGGATAGATGCCTGTATGTAGCTTTTATACATAATACCACTAGTGTAGGGAAATCCATAGTTGATGAGGCATACAGGGATCTCAATCAGGTTGAACAAAGGGGGGGCAAAAAAGTCTTTCTTTTCAGCCTGTTGGCACTATTGATTCTCATTATTGGAGGTGCGTTTTACCTCAATTTATTTCCTGAGATCGATTGGCTGCGTTCAAACATGAGCACCAGAGAGAAAATAGTAATTACCGAGAAAAAGAGAGAAACTCTTCAGGTAACGGATAAACAATTATTAAAAGAAGTGACTCAAAAGGAGAGCCCTATTCCAGATGCTGTAGTTAATTTTTTATCTGCCTATAATCTTTCAGAGTTTGCCATACCCTTTGTTAAGGCTATGGAGACAGGTATATTTCAAGAAGTAGCTGATTCTATATTTAAAAAAACTGGATACCATATGATCCAGCTTGACACTATACCGGAGCATATTAGAAGCCGTTACGGTGTTCTTTCCCTTTCCTTAGATAAAAGCGGAAAAGAAAATTATTTCCTTCTTTGGAGACCAACAATACGGATAACAAAGTTTTATTTAGGTTATCGAGGGGAGGAGATTAAAAGGCTGGAAGAATTCTTAGCAGGGGTTAATCAATATCTCTATTATATTGATGGGATTGTGGGACCAAGGTTAATAATGGCGGTAAATCGCTTTCAGGAAGAGAAAGGCCTTGAAGTCAGTGGGTTTCCTGATGAAAAGACTATTTTTTTATTATGCAATGCACAGGGTGCTACGCAGGCAGTAAGCAATGCGGACATTACGACAAGATAAAGGTAAGAACAGCAAATGACCAATGAGAAAGAAAGAAAGCCTTTAGGGGAGCTTTTAAAAGAAAAGGATCTTATCAGGAATGAGCATATAAAATTTGCCCTTCAAGAGCAGAAGATCACAAAAGAGAGGTTAGGTGAGGTTCTCGAAAGGCTTGGTTTTGTCACTCAATATGATGTTGTAACAACCTTAGCAGAGCAGGAGGGGATTCCATACATCGATGTTGATGAGGTTTTATCGAAAGAGGATGTTTTAAAATTATTCAATAAAAACCTATGTCTCAATAACACCTTTCTACCCATAAGAGTTTTAGATGGATCAATAGAGGTGGCATCAGCAACAGCCCTTGATGATAGACTTGGTCAATTAATATCCAGGCAGACAGGATTGAAACCTAAATTTTACCTATCTGAAAGGAGAAAGATAATCAATGCTATTAATAAGTTTTACTATTTTATGGAAAATCCTGTTGAAAAATTAATTGAAACCGAAGTTAATCTTCTCTCTCAAGATGTTGAAATGGCAAGGGGGATGGACAATTTGGTTAAGTATATCCTTCAATTAGCAGTTAAGATGAGGGCTACTGATATCCATATTAGGCCAATGGAGAGGTCAGTAAATGTTTCCTTCAGGGTTGATGGTGTCCTGACTTCAGTGTTGTCTCTTCCCACGCCTCTTAAAAGGATTATCTCGAGTATCAAGATGAAGGCAGAAATGGATATTGCCGAGCAGAGGCTTCCTCAGGATGGGCGTTTTTCCGCAACCATCCTTAATAATAGTTTTGATTTCAGGGTCTCCACCGTTGTTTCTCCCTATGGTGAAAACATTGTCTTAAGAGTCTTGCCAATGGAAAGCGCTATAATGGGTATGGGCCAGCTTGGATTTTTTGAGGAGGATATTCAGAAGGTAGCGAATATGTTCAATGAGCCTTTTGGGATTATCCTTCTCACAGGACCAACAGGCTCAGGTAAATCTACTACACTTTATGCGGGCATAAGGAGCTTAGATTTACTTGAAAAAAATGTTCTGACAGTGGAAGACCCGATTGAGTATAGTCTACCTCTATTGCGGCAGACCCAGGTGAATGAAAAGGCAGGTTATAACTTTGTCAATGCTATCCGGTATTTTCTTAGGCATGATCCTGATGTAATCCTCGTGGGGGAGATTAGGGATTCTGAGACCGCTGCCACTGCCATAACTGCATCGACCACAGGGCATCTTGTTCTCTCAACCCTGCATACAAATAACGCTGTTGGGGCTATACCGAGACTCCGTGATTTAGGGATACGACCCTTTCTGATTGCCGATTCACTGATTGGAATTGTCAGCCAGAGGCTGATTCGCAGGATATGCAGCGCCTGTAAGGAGGAGTATGAACCCTCTAAGTGGGAAAAGGAATACTTAAAAGATCCATCAATAAAAACGCTTTACAGGGGTAAAGGTTGTGAGATCTGCAATGGTTCTGGATATTTTGGAAGGACACTCGTGTATGAATTGCTTGCCATCGATAAAGAATTGTCCTTGTTGATTGATAAAGAGGTTGAGTTGTCTCAAATTACTGAGAGGGCAAAAGAGAAAGGATTTGTAGACATATTTGATATAACAGTGGCCAAGGTAAAGCAGGGAATCACAACTGTAGATGATGCTGTGCGTATTATGGGACACCTGAGGCAGGCATAGGGTAAGCAGTAAGGAGTAGGCCTTCAGAAGTTAAAAAATGAGTTATTTCCGATATAAACTAATGGAACCTACAGGGCGGATAAGCTCTGGGATTATTAATCTTCCTTATAAAGATGTTTTGTCTGCTGTCACACATCTTGAGAGAGGAGATAATACTTCCATCTATGTAAAAAAATTGGGTGTCGTTGTATCCTTTATATTTCAACTGTTAAGTCTGAGATTGAGAAGGAGGGTTCCCCGATCTTTTCAGGCAGAATTTTTAAGTAATATCTCTATGATGCTCAGGTCTGG
>CAYTDY010000193.1:0-4613 GCA_964436665.1 uncultured Desulfobacteraceae bacterium | reverse complement strand
TGTTCCGGGGCATACTCATTGACAAAATCAATGGCCTGCTCCATATCCCGTGCAATCAGGATGGAGGAATGTTTGCTAAGCGATGAGGCAATGATTTCCTTCCGAGGAAGTGTGGGCAGCTCTCTATTGACATTATTTGCGACCTTCAATGCAAGTTCATCTGAAGTTGTCACAAAAACAGCTGCTGCATCTGGATCATGCTCTGACTGTGATAATAAATCTATGGTAATGAGATCTGCATTTCCTGTATCATCCGCAAGAATCATCCCTTCACTTGGTCCAGCAGGGGAGTCTATGCCTACCTGCCCAAATACCATCATCTTTGCAGCAGTAACGTATTTGTTTCCTGGGCCAACTATCTTATCCACTTTCGGAATAGTTGCAGTACCATAGGCCATAGATGCGATTCCCCACGGTCCACCGATCTTAAAAATCTTTGTTGAGCCAGCTATATCCGCAGCAACTATAGTGGAAGGATTTATAGTCATACCCTCATCAGGAGGGGTACAGGCAATAATTTCTTTTACTCCAGCAACCTTAGCAGGCAAAATTGTCATCAAGATAGAACTTGGATACGCGGCCCTTCTGCCAGGTATGTACGCCCCAACTCTTTCTAATGCTGTAGTCATCCGTCCAGCTAAAATGCCATCAGCAATGTCAATGAGCCACATCTCTCTCTCCCTCTGAGCACGATGGAACTTAACGATATTTTCTGAGGCAAACTTTAGGGCATCAATTACCTTTGAATCAACATTTTGGTAAGCCTCTTCAACATCCTCCTTTATTACCTCCAGATCCTTTAACGTAAGATCATGTTTATATTTTTCGTAATGATCAAGGGATACCTGATCACCATTATCCCTCACATCCAGCACAATTTTCCTTACCTCTTCATAGATAGAGTCGATGTCTTCACTGGATCTTTTCATAATGATGCGATATTTATCAGGTCTTAGGTTATCTATCCTCTCTGGTTTTAACGGCATCTTTGAATCTCCTGATATTTTTATCATAGGTTTTGAGAAAATGGTTTTCAGAATTCCGGATCAAAGAATTAAAGAGATCAGGATATGTTATGTGTTCCGATATGCGATTTGTGATTTGCTCTTTATATCCCTTTTTAATAGATTCCTTCTCTAAACACCAAGAAAATCTCTTTGGTACACATATCTTAGAGGATTATGGTATATTATAATCTGTGTGGCAATGTTGTTTGTCGGATGTCAGTGGCAAAAAAAAGAACGTTTTTGTAACAAGATGCGGCTGAATATCTCTTAATAGAAATAACTATATTTAATTTCCTGAAATAAACCAACAACAGACAACTATCAACGCACATTACCTTCTTGCATGAGAATGAACAATGCTGAGTGGTGATACCATAAAAAACGTCCCTCCAGAACCAGGGGTCTATCTCTTTAAAGATAGGTCAGGAAAAGTACTCTATATTGGCAAGGCCAAAAACCTGAATAAACGCATCCATTCCTACTTCAGCAAGGGCAAGGATCATCCCTACAAGCTATCTCTCATTCTAACGAATGCCGATACAATAGAGCATATCATAACTGCCACGGAAAAGGAGGCCTTGATACTCGAGGGGAATCTTATAAAGAAATATCGGCCCAGGTACAATGTAATTTGGAGGGATGATGCGAATTATCCCCTCCTTAAACTGGATATCAATGACAGGTATCCTCGCTTGACTATTGTAAGAAAGATAAAAAATGACGGGGCCCTCTATTTCGGCCCTTTCCCATCCCCTTCAGCAGTACGTTCTACCCTCCGCTTGATAGGCCCTATTTTTCCCTTGAGAAAGTGTAGGACCAAGGGAACCCCTAAGAGATCAAGACCCTGTCTAAATTATCAGTTAGGCAGATGTTTAGGACCATGTTGTTTGGATGTAAAGGTAGACGATTATCAAGAGATAGTGGGTCAGGTCAAGTTATTTTTAGAGGGACGCAACAGAGAATTGATCTCACAATTAAGGAAGATGATGCAGAAGGCCTCAAGAGGGCTTAATTTTGAAAAGGCTGCCAGGGTGAGAGATCAAATCAGGGCTGTTGAGAAAACAGTGGAACGCCAGACCGTTGTTTCCACTGAAATGAAGGATCAAGATGTTATCGGACTGTCTCGCTCTGGCAAGGAAGCAGGGATAGTGATTCTCTTTGTGCGCAGCGGTTCCATGGTTGGAAGCAGAAACTATTGTTTACATTGTGAATGGGAAAACCCAAGTGAATCACTTGAGGCCTTTCTGAAACAATACTACAGAGATAAAGGATTTGTCCCTTCTGAGATAATCCTATCGGATGCAATAGATGACAAACGGTTGATTTCCGAATGGCTGACAGGGATGGCTGGGAAAAAGGTTTCTATCTCAGTCCCATCCAGGGGAGATAAGAAAAGGCTTGTGACTATGGCAATGGCAAATGCTGAGAATATATTATTGGAACGACAAAAAAGGGAGCAGTCTGCCATGCTTGGGGAGGCAAAATCCATATTGCATCTAAGAAGGAAACCAGGACACATAGAAGGAATAGATGTATCCAATCTGAAAGGTGACCTTGCTGTAGCCTCTTTAGTTGCCTTTGTTGAAGGGTTGCCGCAAAAATCTGACTATCGGAATTACAGGATAAGAGAGGTGGAGGGAATCGACGATTATGCCATGATAACAGAGGTGATAAAAAGAAGACTGAAAAAGGGTCAACCACCGGACCTTCTTGTTATAGATGGAGGAAAGGGTCACCTGTCCGTTGCCCTGAAAACGATAGATGCCCTTGGCCTTGAGAACCCGCCTGATGTCATATCAATAGCAAAGGCTGATCAAGGAGAACCAGGGGCCGTAGATAAGATATATCTTCCAAACAGGAAAAACCCACTTATCCTTGCCCGGAATAATCCAGTCCTTTCTCTCGTTATGCGTCTCAGGGATGAGACACACAGAAGGGCAGTCAGTTATTACCGAGAAAGGAGCAAGAAAAAGCTAACAGGATCTGAGCTCGATAGGATTCCTGGAGTGGGGCCGAAAAGAAAGAGGGCGTTGCTTAAATATCTGGGAGATCTTCAGTCTATAGCCAAGGCAGAGGTTGGAGAGTTAAAGGAAGTCCCAGGAATCAATCAGGCAGTTGCCAAAAATATCTTTGATTACTTCCATGGAATATCTTTCAAGAGCAGTTAGCAGATCTCTGGGTAGATGCCTTCAAAAATGAAAAGGCCTTTTGATCTGATAAAAATACCTTGACATTTTTTGGAGAAAGATTTTCACTAGCGCCTTATAAATAAACCATATTGAAAAGGAGCCGAGCCATGTATACGGTAGAAGTCGATGAGGAAAAATGTATAGGATGCGAAGAGTGTGTAGATGTGTGTCCTGTAGATGTCTTTGAGATGAAGGATGAAAAGTCAGTTCCTGTTAATGCAGAGGAATGTATTGGATGCGAAAGCTGTATGGAGGTCTGCGAACAGGATGCTATAACCGTTACCGAGGCTGACTGACAGTTATGGGGCAAGCACGATTGAAGATAATTTCCAAACATATCGGATGTCAGGAAGGGGAAATGGTAATTGTTAATAAAAGCTAAACGGTTAAATGGTTGATTTGTCGAGTGGTTTGTTTTTTACTCAACTACTTAACGACTCTACTACTCAACAAACTTTAAGGAGGAAAAGACACCATAATGCAACAAGACGAAGAGATGAAACGCAAAAAGGCCATGATGGAGGCCCAGGATGCGGAGATAAGAGAAAAACTCAAGGGGTTCAAAAACAAATTTTTGGTAATGAGTGGGAAAGGCGGTGTTGGCAAGAGCACTATCGCTGCCTATCTTGCAGTTGGGCTCGCCAAAAGGGATTATCAGGTTGGCTTAATGGATGTGGATTTACATGGTCCAAGTATACCAAGACTCCTCGGCCTAAAGGGAAATATACAATCATCGGCTGGAAGCAAGAAAGGGATTCCCCTTAGCTTTCTGCCAAATATGCAGGTTATGTCGATAGAGTCCCTCCTTGGAGACAAGGATACAGCAACTATCTGGAGAGGCCCTTTAAAGATAGGGGTTATTAAGCAGTTTATCAATGACATTGACTGGAGTAATTCGGATTATCTCATAATTGATTGTCCCCCTGGCACAGGAGATGAGCCTTTAACCATAGCCCAGGTTATACCGGATACCAAGGCAATTGTTGTAACTACACCTCAGGAGATCTCCCTGGCTGATGTTCGGAAATCAATCAATTTTTGCCGTCAAGTCAATATGGAAGTCCTTGGTTTGATTGAAAACATGAGTGGTCTGCTGTGCCCTTACTGTGGGAAAACCATTGATCTCTTCAAGACAGATGGTGGCATGATAACTGCCAAAAAGGCAGGCCTCACATTACTGGGCAGCCTCCCTCTGGAGCCAGATATTGTACTTGAGGGTGACAATGGTAGTGTAGCATGGATGGATAACAAGGATATGCCCTATACAAAGAGTTTTAGCGAGATTGTAGATAGGGTGGCTGATCTTACGAAAATATGACCATCTATTAATCAGTAGAGAGTAAGGAGTAAGCACTTATAACTTTAGGCACTTTAGCCCTGGCCCAGACCTGGAAAAACCTGACTCAGCAAGGATAAA